>JAHJSN010000086.1 GCA_018830445.1 Alphaproteobacteria bacterium
GGCCTCCCCGTTGCCGACAACTCATGAATCAGAGAAAAACTGATTTGGGAATCCCTGGACTGACGACGGCAACCCCGGCCGCGCACGAATTCTGTCGCGGCGTGGCACGACAGACTCGGCTCAACTGACGACAGGCCTTAGTGTTCCGGGCTGACATTCAGGTTCCCGGCAGGGAACCATATGTCAGAGTCGCAGCACACGCTCAGCGCCTTGTGCGGGCTCAGCACTTCTCCAGGCCGATTGACAGGCTGTCGACTTCCAGGCCGCGCGGCGTAATGCTGATCGACTGTTTGCAGTTGGTCGACGACATCGTCATGTTGGCTGTGAAGCCGTCGCCCTCGACCGTCAGCTTGAACAGGTTATCGACAACGCTTCCGGCAACGATCCCCCTGGCCGACTGCGTCCGTTCCTCCCAACTGCCGCGCACAACGCCGGCTTCGACCGTGTAATTGGCCTTGGCGTCGATCTTGTAGCTGGCGCTGGCGCACCGCAGGTTCTGGTCGAGGCTTGTCCCCGAATCCTTGACGAAATAGGTGGCGACGCATTTCACCTGCTCGATGACCCCGTTCGACAACCTGAGCGCCCCCCAGCCCGACCATCTGCCGGCAAGCTCATCGATCCCGGCCGCCTGCAACGCGCCGGAAGCGGACACGACAGCCAACACGAGACCAATCAACCGCGCCGGCCTTGTCACGAATATCGGCATCATTCGCTCCGGCATTAAGCTCACTCCCATAGGTCACATCAAAAGCCGAACCCCTGAAGGACTCATCCTCAATCGGACTCTACCGGCAGCCGGCATTGGAGCCCGCCCATACCAAGCCACGCGGCCTTCGCCAAGCCGCCACAACGCCGCCGCGACCTATCCGCAATACCCTACGAGATGATCGAGAGGCGCCCGGCCGCGTCCGACCGGCCGTCGCGCGGCACTTTCGATCGCCGCCGCAACGAACCCTTTTGCCTTAAAGATCGCCTGTTCCAGTTCCATTCCCAACGCCAGATTGGCGGTGATCGCGGCAGATAGCGTGCATCCCGACCCGTGCGTATGCAGAGTTTCAATGCGACTGCTGGAAAAATGCCGTATGCCGGCTTCGCTCACCAGCACATCCACGGCTTCGCTGCCGTCTCCATGCCCGCCCTTGATGAGGACCCCCGCCGCCCCGATACCCAGGAGCCGACGCCCCTGGTCTTCCATTTCCTCCAGCGAGCGGGCTTCACCGCTGCCGCAAAGCACAGCCGCCTCGGCAAGATTGGGGGTGATGAGCAACGCCATCGGCAACAGCCGCGAAGTCAAGACCTCGACCGCCGCCGGATCGATCAGCCGGTCGCCGCTGGTTGCAATCATCACCGGGTCGACCACCAGTTGACCGGCGAAGCCTGCACTCAGCCGATCCGCAACCGCCTGGATAATCCCGGCGTTGGCCAGCATACCCGTTTTGACGGCACCTACATCGAGATCGGTCAATACCGCGTCGATCTGCTGGCCCACAAAACCCGCTGGCACGGTGTGCACCCCGTGGACCCCTTGCGTATTCTGCGCCGTCAACGCCGTGACGACGCTGGCCCCATACACCCCGTGCACCGTGAACGTCTTCAGATCGGCCTGGATACCGGCGCCGCCGGAACTGTCCGACCCGGCAATCGTCAAAGCGACGGGCGGCGGTTTGCTCGCATCCCTTGCCGCCTCTGGCGTCACTGCTCCAGGCTCTTACGCATGATATCCTCCTGCAGCCCTTCCGGCGTCACCCAGGCTTCGATCTGACCCAGCGCCGGGAACGTCTCGATAATCCACTGGCCGAACGCGTTCATCGAACCAGTCAGGAACATCAAGCCGGTAATGACGAGAAGTGCGCCCATCACCTTTTCCATTGTCCCCAAGTGCCGCTTGAAGCGATGCATGAACGAAAGGAACGGACGGATCGCCACCGCAGCAAGAATGAACGGAATGCCCAGGCCCAGCGAATAGGCAAGCAGCATCGTCGCCCCCGCCGTGAGGCTTGCCTCGTTGGCCGCCAGAGCCAGCACCGTAGCAAGCACCGGACCCACGCATGGCGTCCACCCGAATGCGAAGGCCAGTCCGATGACGTAGGCCCCGATCAGGCTCGCACCCTCGACGTTGGCCTGGTAGCGGGCTTCCGAATAAAGCAGCGGGATCTTGAACACGCCGAGGAAGTGCAGGCCGAACAGGATGATCACGATCCCCGCGGCCATCGACAGTTCGGTGCGGTAGGTCTGGATCAGCTGGCCGAAGACCGATGCGCTCGCACCGAAGCCGACGAATACCGTCGTGAACCCGAGAACGAAGATCACCGAGGTCAGCACCACCCGGCCCCACACCTTGTTGTCGATGCCGCCCTCATCCGTCATCTGGTCGATTGTCGTACCGCCAAGATAACCCAGGTATGGCGGCACCAGCGGCAGCACGCATGGCGACAGAAAGCTGGCAAGTCCGGCAAGTGCGACACCGAAGTATATGTATGCGTCAGCGAACATAGTCTGTTCCCGGTCCCTGATTGGATGCCCGTCCCAAGATTCTGGAAGAACGGCACGAAAGTTGAGAGTGAACGTTGTCGCACAGCCCAATGCCCGCGGGCAATCACAACTTCCCCATGCCCTGAGGACATCGCCCGGAGTAGCCGGTAACTTCCCGGGGATCGCTAATCCTATTTCCCTCAACACCCGTTTAAGTGACAAAGGATAAGGATCGGCGATATGGTAAGCGCTCAATCGGGTACCGGCAGTCATCCCAGGCACGCGCCAGCGAAGGCAAACATCATCCCAATGGCCCACTTGCTCCAGCGAGTTGCAGAAGACCGCGACAAGCAGGCGTTTGCCGAGCTGTTCGAGAACTTCGCGCCCAGGATCAAAGCCTACATGATCAGGCAGGGAGCCGATCCGACCACCGCCGAGGAACTCGCCCAGGAAACTCTGTTGACGGTGTGGCGCAAGGCGGCGCTCTATTCGGAGACCAAGGGCAGCGCCACCACTTGGATCTTCACGATTGCAAGGAACCTGCGAATTGACCGGCTGCGACGCGAGGTTCCCTGGCAGGCCTTGCCCGAAGGCCATCACGAGGAAGCCGCCGACGACCCCGCCCCCGATGAGGCCGTATCCGAACGCGAACGCCGCGAACGCGTTCATGCCGTCCTTGCCGAACTTCCCGCCGATCAGCACGAAGTCGTCATTCTCTCGTTCATCGACGGTCTCTCGCACAGCGAGATAGCAGAGCACCTCGATATTCCCCTTGGCACCGTCAAGTCCCGCATGCGGCTCGCCTACCAGAAGATCCGCGAATCGGTGGAGGACTTGCGATGAAGAACATCAAGCATCACCCCGACACTTCAACGTTGATGAGCTATGCAGCCGGCGGCCTGACGGAACCGTTGGGCGCCGTCGTTGCCGCCCACCTCGATCTGTGCCGCCATTGCATGGATGAACTCCACATTATGGAACTCATCGGCTCGACCCTTTTGGAGCGTATCGATCCCACTCCCGTCAGCGAACATGCCAAGACCGACTGCTCGTCCCACCACCATCGACGCGCTGGCACAGCGCACCCAGAGCACCCTTCAAGCAAGCAACACAGCGTGCTCCACAAGATCATCGGAGGCAGGCTCGACGACATTCAGTGGAAGCGGCTCGGCTATGGCCTCTGGCATCACCCGATTGCGCTTTCGCCCAACTGCAAGGGCGATCTGCGCCTTCTCAAGGTAGCTCCCGGCCTGGCAATGCCCGCCCATAGCCATGGCGGTGCGGAATTGACCCAGATCATCCACGGTAGATACACTGATGAATTCGGCTCGTACTCCCCAGGCGATCTCTCCGATCTTGGCGATGACGTCGAGCACCGGCCAGTCTCGGATCCGATCGAGGGATGCATCTGCCTTATCGCTTCTGATCGCAGGGCCCGCTTCAAGGATCTGCTCCCACGACTTCTGCAACCATTGACAGGGTTCTGAAACCACCGATGCCCACACCGCGATATCCATGGAAGACGGTCTGGATCACAGGCGCCAGCAGCGGCATCGGCCGCGAGCTCGCCCTCTCGCTTGCTGGCGCCGGTGTGAACGTCGCCGCCAGCGCGCGCTCCGTTGCAAAGCTGGGCGAACTCACCAAGCGCCAAGCAACAATCGAAGCGTTCCCAGTCGACGTCACCGATCGTGTCGCGACCGCTGAGTGCGCCGCGCGCATTCTCGAGCGTTTTGGCAACATCGACCTGGCAATCCTCAATGCCGGCACCTGGCACCCGGCAGTGGCCACCGACCTCGACAGCGCCAAGGCCGCCGACGCGATGGCCGTCAACTATAACGGTGTCGTCAATTGCATCGTGCCCCTGTTGCCGGCGATGCGGCGCCACGGCAGCGGCCACATCGCCTTCACCGGCTCCATTGCCGGATATCGCGGGCTGCCGAAGTCGAGCCATTACGGACCGACCAAGGCCGCGTTGATCAATCTGGCCGAAACCCTCTCGATCGAATTGTATCGTGAGGGGATCTCTATCACGATCATCAATCCGGGCTTCGTCGACACGCCGATGACGGCCGTCAACGACTTCCCGATGCCGTTCCTCATGACCGCCCGGGACGCATCGGCGCGAATCCTGAAAAAACTGCCCCGCCGGCCCTTCGAGATCGCGTTTCCCTGGCAGCTGGTCTGGCAGCTCAAGTTCGCCCAGATGCTGCCCGCCGTGCTCTACATCCGCTTCATCCGGCGCATTACCGGGCTCGCCGGACGCGCAAGCAAGTGAACTCCTGCCCGCAACCGGCAGAAACGCTGTCCACGCCGCATAATTTTCGACATCAGCCCCAAACAATTTTGCGTCGAAGTGTCGCAGAATCTTAAGAATTCGTTTACCATGTTCAACGCAAGGTTAATCCGGCGGTCGTCCACCTGCCGCCACCTTGTAGGATGCGGATCGAAAGGGGATCGGAATGCTTGGCGAACAACTGTGGAACACATTGGCCAGCGTCGCGATATTGATCGTGGCGGGCCTTTTCGTAACGATGACGAGCCTCGCCGCTCTGAATGCGGCCAGCCTCAGCGCTCACGCAAGCACTTGCTCTTATCAATCCTGCGTTTCGGTTGCCTCGAACTACTGACCCAGGATCATTGCGAGAACGACCAGCGAAAACATAGCCGATAGACGATTATTGAGAGGCGCGGGCTCTAGTGGCCTGTCTCGCCTAAATCGGCGTGCTGGCCGCAACCGCTGACGATTTAGGCGAGACAGGCCACTAGGTCGGATACGCTCTAGGAGCCTGTCCGAGTAGTCGTGTACGGAGCAAAATCGTAGAATAGTTTTCTCTCCGCTTCTGCATGGGGGCCTAGAAACCGGCAATTCGAACGCTCCAGTCCACCAGGATGCCACGGTCCAGCAAGGCGTCGAACTTA
>JAHJSN010000087.1 GCA_018830445.1 Alphaproteobacteria bacterium
AAGGCGACCCGGCGCGAGCGCCGCCTGTCGGAGCGGCCCGCGCCCAAAGCGCGGATCTGCCGCGTGAGACATGAAAGTTGGCCCTTCGGGTGCCCAGTGCCAACCGGGCCATGACAATCCTCCGCAACGTTTGGCGAAGCTTGGGAGCAAGGCGACCCGGCGCGAGCGCCGCCTGTCGGAGCGGCCCGCGCCCAAAGCGCGGATCTGCCGCGTGAGACATGAAAGTTGGCCCTTCGGGTGCCGACCCAGCACCCGTGCTTCTTGATTGCCCTTCGGGTGCCGACCCAGCACCCGTGCTTACCGCGTATTGGAGCCGTGAGCTACTTCGCCGAGGCCGCCGCCGAAAAGCGGGAAGGTTTCCTCGACGACGTATGGGCCGCCGCCAGTGTGGGGCTTGGACGAAAACAGTGTGAAATGCGTCACGTAGAAAGGTTCGGTGCGAAAGCCGCCGTGCTTTTGTAGATAGCGGGCAAGCCTGAGGGGATCGGAATACTTCAACCGCGCGAGCGTGACATGCGCCTTGAAATTCCGCGCCGCGGGTTCGAGCCCGGCGTTGCGCGCCGCGCGTTCATTGGCTTTGGCGAGGCGGTCCAATTCCGCGCCCGCCTCGACGCCAGCCCAGAGAATACGCGGCTCGCGACCTCCAAACGTGCCCAGCCCCGACAACCGAATCGGGAAAGCGGAAACGTCGATGCCCGCCAAGTACTCCGCGAATTCGTTGGCTGTCGGCTTGTCGACATCGCCGGCGAAACGAAGCGTGATGTGCAATTCTTCGATGTCGATCCAGCGGGCACCGGGTAACGGCTGTTCCAGATCGCCAAGCTCGTCGCGGATGTCTTCAGGCAATTCGATACCGGTGAAAAGTCGCGGCATTGTTGTGCCCTCCAAACTGCAAGCGAGAGGTGACCGCCGGTTTCAGTTCGCGGCGGTGTCGACCCGCCCGATCAAGGTTTCCACGTGCGGCAGGATCAACTCAACGATTTTTGCGACGCCTCCAGGATTCGGGTGCAGGCCATCATCGAGGACCATTTCCGCCTGCATGGCAACGCCTTCCATGAAGAAGGGATAAAGCAGCGCGCCATGCTTGTTTGCGAGTTCGGGATAGATCTTTTCGAACTCGTCGACATAGTCCTTGCCCCAGTTCCGGGGCGAGCGCATGCCGGCCAGGAGTACCGCAATTTTCCTCTCCGCCAGCCGGGTGAGAATTGCGTCGAGATTGGCGCGGGCCGTCTGGGGACTGACGCCGCGCAGCGCGTCGTTGGCGCCAAGTTCCAGGATCACCGCGTCGGTCCCTTCGGGCACGGCCCAATCGAGGCGCTGCAAACCGCCGCTGGTGGTATCTCCGGAAACACCTGCATTGGCGACGGCTACGTCGTGGCCGCGTTGTTTCAGCGCTTTTTCGAGTTGCGCCGGGAAGGCCGCCACCGGAGGCAATTCGAAGCCCGCCGTCAGGCTGTCGCCGAAAGCCACGATGCGGACGGACGCCGCGCCCTTATTCTCCTGCGCCGTTGACCGGTTGAGAGTTGCCGTTGCGACGACCAGGGCCGCGCCAAGAAGCAAGCTTGCCATCGTTCGCGCCCATGCTGCGTCTATCGTGCTCATCATCATCTAACCTTACTCGTCATCCACGACGGAGAATTCAACGCTTCTTGTACTTGGGCGGCGAACCGACCACCTTGCTGCAAAGCCCCATCGATAGCCGGGTCACGGAGACTATCCCTCTTGAACGCACCGATCATCAAGCTCGACGGCCTCAAACTTGCGCTGCACAGCCGGGCCGGAAAGGTCGATATCCTCAGGGGCATCGACCTCGAGATCGCTCAGGGCCAGTCGGTTGCCGTTTTGGGTCCGTCGGGATCGGGAAAGACCTCCTTGCTGATGGTCATCGCCGGGCTGGAGCGGGCGACGGGGGGACGGGTGAATGTATGCGCAGAGAACCTGACACAACTCGATGAAGATGCGCTGGCGCTGCTGCGTGGGGAAAAGATAGGGATCGTTTTCCAATCTTTCCATCTCGTGCCGACAATGACGGCCTTGGAAAACGTGGCGCTGCCACTTGAATTCCAGGGCCGTCGCGACGCTTTCGAAAGGGCCGCGAGCCTGCTTGAAGACGTTGGCCTGCAAAATCGACTGCAGCATTTCCCCGCCGAATTATCGGGCGGCGAGCAGCAGCGGGTGGCCATCGCGCGGGCGCTCTCGACGCGGCCGCAACTCATTCTCGCCGATGAGCCGACCGGCAATCTCGACGGGGAGACCGGCCGGCAGATCATCGACCTTCTTTTCGCGATGCATCAGCGGACCAATACGACGCTCCTCCTCGTTACCCACGACGAGCAACTCGCCCAGCGCTGCCAGCGGACCGTGCGGATGGCTGACGGACACGTGCTTTCCGATGAACTCGCAGGCGCCGCATGACGGCAACGGAAACGAGCCTGCCACAGCAACCCGTGACCGGATCGGCGCAGATGCCGCTCGCGCTGCGGCTCGCCGCCCGGCAGATGCGCAGCGGCTTCGAAGGCTTCGTCGTGTTCATGCTGTGCGTGGCGCTCGGGGTGATGGTGATCGCTGCAATCGGCGGGCTGGCGACGGCACTCGTCGCCGGGCTCGAAGCGCAAGGCCGCCAGATTATCGGCGGCGATATCGCGATCTCGCGGATGCATGCCCGCGCGACCGCCGACGAACGCATCGTCCTCGACCGCGTCGGGCGCGTCAGCGAAACCGCCACAATGCGGGTGATGGCGCGAACGCTTGACGGCAACGAACAGATACTCGCCGAATTGAAAAGCGCCGACGGCGCCTATCCGCTGGTCGGCGAACTGAAGTTCAAGGGCACTTTGCCGGTTGAAACAGCGCTGAGTCAGGGCGCCATCGTCGAGCCGATTCTGCTGGAGCGGCTGGGGCTGAAAATCGGCGACAGCTTCCAGCTCGGCGCAACACCGGTCAAGATTGCCGGCATCATCGAAAAAGAGCCGGACGGCATCCTCGACCGGCTGACCTACGGGCCGCGCATCCTGGTTTCGACCGAAACGCTGGAGCGAACCGGGCTGGCGGGGCCGAGCGCGCTGGTGCGTTGGAGATATGCCATCGGACTCGACGGCGAGGGTGCGGAACAGGACGCTGGAAAACTGGCCAATGCACGCGACCGGCTCAAGGCGAGTCTGGCGAGCGGCGGCTTCATCATCGTCGACCGCAGCGATCCCTCGCCGCAGGTGCGCCGGATGCTTGAGCGGCTGCGCCAGTTCCTGACCTTGATCGGACTTACGGCACTCATAATCGGCGGAGTGGGGATCGCGAACGCGGTCGCGAATTTCGTCGACCGGAGCCGCAGGACGATTGCGACGATGAAGTCCATCGGCGCCAGGAACCGGACGATCCTCTTCGTCTTCCTCATGCAGATCCTGGCGATTACGCTGGTCGGGATCTTAATCGGACTCGTCGCCGGGCTGGTGCTGCCGGTAATCCTGAAGGTGGCGCTGGGCGACATGCTCCCCATCGCGCCGGTGCTGGAGATCCCGGTGCCGAGTCTGCTGGCAGCAGCCGGGTACGGACTCCTCGTCGCGATGCTGTTTTCCATCTGGCCGCTGGGGCGGGCCGAGACGATCTCGCCGTCGGTGCTGTTCCGCGATCAGGTCGGGGTGTCGGCAGGTTGGCCGCGCTGGCCGATCATTGCGGCAACGGCGGCGATGGCCGCGCTGCTTGCGGCTGTCGCTATATCCTCCTCCGAAACGCCGTTGATGGCCGCCTATTTCGCCGCGGCGCTGGTGCTGACCCTGGGCATCTTCTACCTTCTGGGTTTGCTGGTGACGTGGGGTGCCCGGCGGATCCCAAGGCCGCGCATTCCCGAACTGGCCCTGGCGATCGGCAGCATCGCGGCTCCGGGCGGATTGACACGTACGGTGGTGGTGTCGCTTGGAGCCGGCCTGTCGATGCTGGTCGCGGTGGCGCTCACCGACGCCTCGCTGGTCAAGGAACTGACGGGCAAGCTGCCGGAAAACGCGCCGGATTATTTCCTGCTCGATATCCCGCGCTCTGAAATCGATGGATTAAAATCCCTGATTTCGCAGAAGATCCCCAACGCCGTCCTCGAAGATGCGCCGATGCTGCGCGGCCGGCTGGTCGAGCTTGGCGGGCGCAAAGTGGAAGAGTTGAAGCCGCCGCCGGACGCCGAATGGGCTTTGCGCGGAGACAGGGGGATTACCTACTCGGCCGTCGTGCCGTCCGGATCGAAGATCGTGGAGGGTACGTGGTGGGCTCCGGATTATTCCGGACCACCACTCGTTTCCTTCGAAGCCGACCTTGCCGGGATGTTCGGCCTTAAGATCGGGGACGAAATCGTGGTCAACGTCCTGGGGAGGAATATTACCGCGCGGATCGCGAACCTGCGCGAGCTCGACTGGGACAGCCTGTCGATCAACTTCATTCTGGTTTTTTCTCCCAACGCCCTGTCGGGTGCGCCGTTCAACCTTCTTGCGACCTTGCAGCTGCCGGAGGGACTTTCGATCCGTGACGAGGCGGTGGCGCTGCGGGCCGTGTCGAAGGCCTATCCTGCCGTCACGGCGATCCGAGTGCGCGATGCCGTCGATGCCTTCAACGAGGTGTTTTCGCGGATCATGATGGCGATCAGGGCGGCCAGCGGCGTGACGCTGGCGGCCGGCGCGCTGGTGCTGGCCGGCGCACTGGCCACCGCGCAGCGGCGGCGCATCGTCGAAGCGGTGATCCTTAAAGCGCTCGGCGCCACGAAGCGGCGCATCCTGACGGCACACGCACTCGAATACCTGATCCTGGCGGCGATTACCGCCGGATTTGCGATCCTGCTCGGCGCCTTGGCCTCGTGGCTCGCGCTCTCGCAGGTCATCAAAGTGCCGTTTGCGCTGTCGTGGCCCGCCGTAATCCAGGCACTCGGCGTTTCGACCGGCCTTGTGGTGGTGTTCGGGGGCCTGGGAACCTGGCAGGTGCTGCGGGCGCGACCGGTGCCCTATCTGAAGTCCGAATAGTCATGCGAAGCGGTGGCAAACGCCCCAAAAACAGGCATTGCCGGCACGTATACCAAACGTTAGGGTAAATCCCGATGCGGTGACTCATATTTCGGGCCCGGACCGCTTGAAATCACCCAGATCCATGGACATATTCGACCCGTGAACCAATTCTTCCGCTGCTTCTCTCGAAGGGGATTCAAATACGATGACGCAGTATGACAACCGCACCGCCCAGACGGCGACCACGGCGCGTACCGGCGCTGCGGTCGACGAAGGCCTACGCTCGTACATGCTCGGCGTTTATAACTATATGTCCGCAGGCGTTGCCCTGACCGGCTTGGTTGCATACGCCGTGTCCGAGTACGCGACGGCCAACCCGGCGGTCGCACAGTTCCTCTACTACTCGCCGATGAAGTGGGTTCTGATGCTGGCGCCGCTGGCATTCGTGCTGGTGCTCAGCTTCGGACTGCACAAGCTCAGCGCCGCAGCTACCCAGGGCGTATTCTGGGCGTTCGCCGCGGTCATGGGCCTGTCGCTGTCGGTGATCTTCCTCATCTATACCAACACGTCGATCTTCCAGACGTTCATCGTGACGTCGGGTGCGTTCGCCGGCCTGTCACTTTACGGCTATACGACCCAGAAGGACCTGTCGGGTTGGGGTTCGTTCCTGATCATGGGTGTGGTCGGTCTCATCATCGCGATGGTGGTCAACTGGTTCCTGCAGTCGAGCGCGCTGGCATTCGCCATCTCGGTGATCGGCCTCCTGGTGTTCGCCGGCCTGACAGCCTACGACACGCAGCGCATCAAGGACGAGTATCTGGTGATCCGCCACAATGCCGAGATGGTAGCCAAAGCCTCCGTCATGGGTGCTCTCAGCCTCTATCTCGACTTCGTCAACATGTTCCAGTTCCTGCTCTCGTTCATGGGTGATCGCGAATAAGGAAGCTGGGGGGACGAACGTCTCACAGCGATGGTATGAAGAACCCCGCCGGCGAAACCGGCGGGGTTTTTTGATGCCTGGAGCCTCGACGAAACATGCCTCTGATACGCCCGGCGGAGACACGCGATCTCACCGCCATCACCGAGATCTACGCAGACGCGGTGGTGAATTCCAAAGCCACGTGGGACGAGGTCGCGCCGGACCTGCAATCGATGACCGCCGTCTATGCGGCAAGGACCGCTGCCGGTTTCCCTTATTTCGTGGCAGAAGCAACGGAAGGCCGGATCATCGGTTACGTCGGCGGCAGCGCGTTTCATCCGCAGACCGGCTGGCGCTACGCGATCGAGGATTCGATATACGTCGCCAAGGGCGCCCAGCGTCAGGGGATCGGCCGCAGTCTGCTCGAAGCGCTGATCGAAGAAGCGACAGCGCGCGGGTTTCGTCAGATGATCGCCGGCATCAGCATGCCGGGCGGCGAGCGGTCGGTCGCGTTCCACGAGGCGCTCGGGTTTCGCATGGTCGGGGAATTCAAGGACGCCGGTTGGAAGCAGGGTGAGTGGCTCACAGCCGTCTACATGCAGCGCGCGCTCGGAGAGGGTGCAGCGTCGGCGCCGTTGCCGCCACCTGACCGTGCGGCTCCCAAAAATTGAAACGCGGTTTTTCTGGTTTGCTACCTGACGAGTTCAACGCGGCGATCGAGAACGTCCAGGACGCGGCGCAGATCGTGGCCTCTTTTGAGGATCAGACCGGTTGCGGCGACGACAGAATAGGCTCCCTGCTTGCGCGCCAGTTTTGGATTTTTCTCGATGCGCAGCAGCGGCCACTCGCTGGACTTGCGGAACACCGAAAATACCGCCTTATCGCGGCCCATGTCGATGGCGTAATCGCGCCATTCGCCGGCGGCAACCTTACGGCCATAGACTGCCAGGATCTGCGAAAGCTCTTGCCGATTGAAGCGGGTCTGCTGGGCGCCTTGTGAACGATTTTCGCTGCTCCCCTGAGGGGCTGGCACGGCCACGGAGGGGGCGCCCTTACTCCGTGGTGTCAAGTAATGTATTGGCTCGCTATCGCTCAAAACGCGCCTCCTTGAGGTATTTGCTGGCGCCTCGGATGCACGCCGTCTTACTGGCTGCCCTCGCTTTGAATGCCGTGTTGGCTCGATACCTACGGGCCGTCATCGACACGTCATGATTGCGCCTGAAGCCGCAGATTGCAAGGATCGATGGGCTCAGGTGAGTTTGGTTCGATGCTTGGCCGGTCAAGGCTCAGCGATCGCCGGGCCAGCGGTATTTGCCGCCGCCGGCGAGCCACCAGCCGTTCGCAGGACCCTGCTTGCGCTTGGATTTGCGCGTGCGGACGGTCTTTCCGGCTACGGGCCGTGAGCTCTTGGTTATCCAGCCCGGAGAATGGTCGACGTGACCCGCCGCCGGTTCATGCGCGGCTGTGCCGGTTATCGCAGCCTTCACGGCGGCAACGTAAGCGCTGTCGTCTCGCGCAACGGGTTCATCAGTGCCGGCCTCGCCGCCAGGATTTTCGCCAAGCTGAAATTCTGCCTCGGTTGCCATCTCCGTGCCGGGCTCAGCCGTTTCGATGACCTGTTCGAGCGCCTGCGCATCGGCTCGGGTAAGCTTGTCTTCGCTGAGCTGTTTGGTGCGCTCCTGAGATTGCTTGAGCATCTCGTCGGCATAAGCGTAGCGATTGTGGCGCGCGCGCTCGGCCGCCGACCAGGGCATCGGGCGGCAGGCGCAGCCGTTGATGAGTTTCTTGCGATAGACGAATGCATTGCGCAGCTGATCGTAGCGACGACCTTCGAGGTCGAGCATGGCGCCCATGTCCTGCGATTGCCGGGGTAGATAGTAGAGCCTGCCGCCGCCGCAGCGCTCCGCGCAGGATTCGGCATCGTCGTGGAACTTTGAGCGTGAAGCCGAGCCGCTGATGGGGAAATAGTAGCCATCGCAGGTGCGCACGCAGACCGTGCGATAAGCGCCGCCAGACGTCGAGTGGGGCGCCGATTGATGGCGGTAGCCAAAATCCTGGACCGGGACATTCGCACCCTGGCGCTGCGGACTGAGCGTAATCGAAGGTGCCGACGGAGCCGGTGGAGGAGGTGCGCTATTGAAAAGATTGCCGAACAGGTTCTGGAACAGGGACTGGGCTTCGGCCCCGGAGGCCGAAACGCTGGCGAGCAGCAAGGCAAGCACTATGCTCGCACGCCATGGACCGTTGTTACGCATGATTTACTTTTCGAGAACGCTGATTACCAGGCACTTGGCGCGAGTATCGGCCGACAAAGCGAATAAATACTGAATGGGGCGCGCGAAATGTCCGAAACCGACCCATGTCGAGCAGCGGCGGATATTGAAGGGGTCCGGCGCAGCTCTGCCTTAGTAGTGCGGGTTGATGTTGCGCATCAAAATTTCGGTCGCCGATGAACGCTCTTGCGGAGCATGACCGGCGGTGATTTCAGCAACCTTTACGGTGCCCTCTTTCAACTTCAGGCCCAGCGCTGCTGGCGGAATCGATGCAAGCTTCAGCTGCGCGGCGGCTTTCGTCCGGGCTTCAGATGCCGGACCCTGTTGCCGCGTCGGGGAAGTCCAGGCGGGCAACTCAATGGATCCCAGAATCTGCGATCGGCGGGTGACATCTGCGATGCGCTCTTCATTGATCAATTCAGCTTCGATTGCCGCAGCGACCGCCGGTGAAGCCTCACGAACCGCGATCGATGCCAAGCCGTTAGCGGGGCCAACCGACGCAATCAGCCGGGGAGTGGCGTCGCAAATTATCGATCTTCCCGGTTCAGTCAGCACTGTCGCGTTGCTGGCGCGTGCAGTCTTCGCAGACAAATTTGTAGGACCTGCGGACTGCAACCCTACCCTCAGCGACCGTTCGACTGCTTCGAACTGCGCGTAACGGTCGTGCCTGGCATCAGCCAGGGCGGTCCACGGCTGAGCCCGGCAGTTACACTGCGCATCGTATTGGATTTGGAACTTGAAGGCCGTTTCGAGTTCCAGGTAGGCGTTGCCAGAAAGGTCGCGCATCTGAAGGGGAGTCTCGCGACCGTTGGCGTAGACATACAAGCGCGCGGGCGCACCGCAACGTGAACGGCATTGGGTTTCGTCTGCAGCGAAACGGTCGGGTGTGGCGTGGTCACTGATCGGGAAATACGATCCGTCGCATAGGCGGACGCAAACGGTGCGGTAGCTGGTGCTGTCGCCATCTTCGCGGTCGAAAGCCAAGGACGTGTAGTTCGAGTTTCCCGTCAGTCGCATATAGGTTGTTACGGGGTTTTCCGAAGACGTGCCGGCGGCGGAAACGATCTCCGGCTTGTCGCGGTCCGGCAGCATCGGTTCCGATACCGGGCTCAACAATCCGACGGAGCCGGTGCTGGCGGCCGCGCCCGATAGCGACTTGATGTTCAATTGGCGGGTGGGCGCAGATGGAACATCCTTGAAAAGGGCAACGAGCAGCATGGCCGTGAAGAAGCCGGGACCGGCAATAAACGCCAACACCGAAAGTGCCGCGAATAAGGATGCGCCGGTCATTCGGCGGCACTTGCCGGTCGACTCTACACTAACGCCCAACATAGGTTATTCGACTCGCCACTTGGATTAAACGGTTGGTGTACTGTATTACGTAGCTGGTCTGCTCATGGCAATCCGCCAGCGGGCGTTTCAATTGGAGAATCAGTTTTCTTAATCCGCTGGTTAATCGCTGTTGTTAACACCAACGCGACGCCGCCGGCAGCGGTTCCCAGCAACGGGGAACTGCCTATTTCGTGGTCAGCACAATCTTGCCGACAGCTATACGCTCATCGATCAGCCGGAGTCCTTTTCCAGCACTCTCGAGCGGTAAAGTGCACCCGACCTTGGCCTTCAAGGTCCCGTTGGAGACCCAGGCCAGGACGTCCGACATGTTGGCGCGATGTCCTGCAGGATCGCGCCGGACCGCCTCGCCCCAGAACACTCCGATAGCGGCGGCACCCTTTAGCAACAGCAGGTTCAGCGGCAGCTTCGGAATCTCTCCTGAGGCAAAACCAACGACAAGATAGCGGCCGCCCCAGGCCAGCGCACGGACCGCAGGTTCGGCACTATCGCCGCCGACGCAATCGTAAACCACGTCGACACCTCTGCCTGCGGTCAGTTCACGCAAACACTTCTTGAGATCCACCTTGGTATAATCAATGAGATCGTGTGCCCCGTGTGTGCGGCAGACTTCGAGCTTTTGCGTGCTCGAAGCAACCGCGATAACGCGCGCATCCATCGCAGCGGCCAGTTCGACGGCAGCCAGTCCGGCACCCCCGGAAGCTCCCAGGACGGCAACCGTCTCCCCGGGCATTAACTGCCCACGGTCCCGCAAGCCATGAATGGCGGTGCCGTAGGTAATCGAAACCCCGCTTGCCGCGGCACTGGAGACGCCTTCAGGGATCGCTACCAAACGGCCGGCACCGACGACCACCTTCTCACGCGCGCCGCCCCACCCCAGATAGGCTGCGACACGATCGCCCGTGCGCCATCCCTCGACGCCGCCGCCGACAGCTTCGATGATCCCGGCGATCTCCCCACCTGGAGAAAACGGCAGTTCCGGCTTGTGCTGGTAGTTTCCGCGGGTGATGAGAGTGTCGAAAAAGTTGAGGGCACAGGCTTCAACCGCGACGACGACTTCGCCATCGGATGGCTGAGGGTCGGGCAGGTCGGCGATTTCGAGGCCTTGCGGACCGATGAGGGACTTGCAGATGACCGCCTTCATGTGAAACCTCTAAAGCTTGCTGGCCTATTCAAACGCCGAAGTTCAAGCACCGGGACCTGGAACCCAATGTCAAAACGAGGAATGAACGTACAGGCGACCAATTGGCCGCCGATGCCACGGGGCTATTTTGCCATCGGGGCGGAACGTATGTCGAAAGCGCTCAATCTCGGCAACCTGATGCGTTCGGCGCATGGTTTCGGTGCCAGCTTCACGTTTACCATCGGTGCTACCTACCAGGCGATGGAAGCCGCCGCCGATACCTCCAAGGGTCGCAACCATCTGCCGCACTACGATTGGGCAAGCCTCGAACAGATGGCGCTGCCGCAGGGATGCCAACTTGTCGGGGTCGAGCTGATCGACGAAGCCATCGATCTGCCAAGCTTCCGCCATCCGATCCGGGCAGCCTACGTCCTAGGGCCCGAACTGGGTTCGCTGTCGCCGCCGCTGATCGAGCGTTGCGATCACGTCGTTAAGATACCGACGCGGTTCTGCGTCAACGTGGCGATGGCCGGAGCGATCGTGATGTACGACCGGGTGCGGTGCCTGGCGCGCTTCGCAGACCGGCCGATCAGACCGGGAGGGCCGGAAAACGATGAAACGCTCCGCAACGTGACAAATTTACAAGAAAACACTTCGATTCGCGGCCCGGGGTGACAAGAAGGCCCGATTTTCTTTATACGGGTGGCTGGCGGACGAAATTGAAATTCAAAAGGACGGTACACGGACCCATGATAACTCCAGACACGAGACGGCTGAAATCGGTGTTGCTGGGATGTGCGCTGGCCGTTGCGATCGCAAGCGCTGCTTCGGCTGCAACGCTTGTAAAAACCTATCGCGACTGGAGCGTGTTCTCGCATGAGGATTCATCCAAGAAGATCTGCTTTGCCGCTTCCCAGCCAAAGGACAGCACACCAGAAGGCGCCAATCGCGAGGGCGTCTTCTTCTACGTTTCCTCCTGGCCCAAGGACGGCGTGAAATCCGAGGTGAGCGTACGTCTGGGTTATCAGATCCAGAAGGGAAGCACGGTCAAGGTCAGTGTCGGGTCAGACGACTACGACCTGTTCGCGAAAGACGACAAGGCCTTCGTTGCCGATCCGACGCAGGAACTGAAGCTTATCGAATCGATGAAGCGGGGCTCGACGATGAAGGTCGAAGCGACTTCGGATTCGGGATCTGCGACCGCCGATACCTTCTCACTGATCGGCATTTCGGCGGCGCTCAAGGGATTGTCCGATACCTGCCCGTAGCGCGTTTTTGCGAAACGGTATCGATGAGAGTTCATGAACCGCGACGCGCGAACCGGCTCTGTCCGTTCGCGCGTTATTTTTTGCTTGAACGCAACTGGACATAAAGGGCCCCATCGCCACCATGATGGATGGCTGCGGCCGTATAGCTGACAACCAGCGCGCGCATGTCGGGTTCCGCCAACCACATCGGCACGTTTCGGCGCAGAACACCGCGCTGCGGGGCGTCCCAGTCGCCGCCGAGCGGATCGGGATGCTCGCCGTCACGGGCAAACGTTCCCTTGCCGGTGATCACCAGAACCCATTTCAGGTTGCGGGCCCGCGAACGCATGAGGAAACTGCGTAGAGCAGCGTGTGCTTCGGCCTGCCGCATCCCATGCAGATCGAGACGGGCTTCGATTTCAATCCGGCCGGTGCGTATCTTGCGGGCTTTCCGGGTTTCAAACTTGGCCAGTTGCGGGGCGGGACCTTGTGGCTCGTTTCGGCGGGGAAGTGCCGGACGGAGTTGATCTGGTCCGAGCGCCTTGTGTGTTTGATCCGATGTCCCCGATCGAGTCTTTGCGGTGTGCGGCGTGAAGCCGGGCTCGTCGAACTGGCCGGGCAGAATGCGTTTATCGCGGCCGTGAAAGGGACGCAGCGAGCGCGCCATATGATGCCACAGCTGCAAGTCTTCGTCGGTCAGGCCCGGCATTCGCGGGCGGCCCGTTCGATCCGTGTTTTTTCTGGGACCTTTGCTCACAATCAGACGGCCTTGAGTGATTCCTGCGGACGAAGCGTGCGCGGAGAGCGACCTGCCGCGGAATTGGCATTGTCGTTCCGGGCAGAAGGCTCATAGCAGACCGGCGCCGATCATCACAATTAAGCTGCGAACCCGGAAGGCATGGCCAGATGGCGAGCGGGAATTATCCCGGACCCGTGTGGACAGCCTGATTCACGTGAAAAGGAAGCAAAAAATAGTGGTCAATCAAGAAGTTGCCAGCGTCGCGACCAGTTTCCAGTTGGGATTGGATGCGGCTCGTGGGGTCGAAACATCGCGGCTGAAAGTCCATATATCGGTGACTTCCTTGATCCTTTGAGGATCACCGTCGATGACTTCGCCTGCGGCATCGCGGGTCGCCGAAATCAACTGACTGGCAAAACGCACAGTGACAGAAGCAATGCCTTCGCGGACCTCGGACTCGATGATCTCAGCAGTATCGATGCCGACAAAGCTCTGGTCGATCTGCTCATCGCGGGCTTCCCGTTCGGAGATTGCGCCAACGAAGCCTTCGTAAACCTCAGCGCTCAACAGATCCTTGAGGAGTTTGCGGTTTCCGGCGGCGAAAGCCATCACGATCATTTCATAGGCAGTTCTGGCGCCGGCAATAAACTTTTCAGGGTCGAAAGAGGGATCGAAGCGGAGAACCTCCAGCAGTCCCTGGCGAACCGTGTTGTTTGAACCGGCAAACTCGCGAATTCGGGCTTCGGCACTGGCTGTGGTCAGTTCTCCATCGGGCTGATAGTCGGCGGCCACGTCATCCTTGCGCCTGGGCAAAGTGACAACCTTGTCGGATCCGGCGGCCGCCTCGTGCTGCGCGCGTTCCGCCCTGTAGCGCTCAATACGCGTTTCCTCATCGCCGGTGCGGCGGCCGAGGACGCTGCGCAGCTTCAGGATAACCACGACTGCAACGATCAACGAGATCAGCGTAACGATGTCGATACTGGAGTTCATTTCGGGACTACCAATTGGCCTCTACAGGCAGACATGTGATGAATCGGCGTAGGTTCAAGTGCAGGCTTTGTGGAGAACCTGCGCCCGATGAGCATGAGTTTCGTGACCGATAAGGCTTACCGCAGGGTTAACCGCGGCGCATTCGGGGTGTTCCATCCGCCGGTTTAGCGGACCTGGCGAACAGACGTTCAGAGCGGCTAACCGTTTAACAATCCCGATCGTCGCTTCCGGATGGATCACTCTGGCGCCAACTTAAGGCACCTGGAAGGCTAAGCCAACATGCTAATCTGTTGGAAGCCCGAGTGAATGGCCGCAAACATCATGGTAATAGGCTAAAGCTACACTAGAATCATAGTTTTGCTCGTGTCCTTATGGCTCCGACACTTG
This sequence comes from Alphaproteobacteria bacterium, assembly GCA_018830445.1. GTDB lineage: Bacteria > Pseudomonadota > Alphaproteobacteria > Rhizobiales > Hyphomicrobiaceae > Filomicrobium. Next base: position 14,005 of record JAHJSN010000087.1, read on the forward strand.
GTCGACAGTGTGTTGCAACGGGAACCAAGTGTCGGAGCCGGAACGCTAGTGTTCCGACTCTGACATATGGTTCCCTGCCGGGAACCTGAATGTCAGCCCGGAACACTAAGCAGGTTGGTGCGGGATTCCCAACGAATCCCGATTGTGATTCCCTGTTTCCATCTGATTCGGGGGGTGGAGCATGGCAGGCAAGTCTCCAGTGACGGCAACGGACGCACAATGCGCGGTGTTGAGATCGATGGC
>JAHJSN010000088.1 GCA_018830445.1 Alphaproteobacteria bacterium
GTCCCCACTTGCGGCTTGGCTCGATGCCAAACGTTTGGTGCAAAAGCTACACGAGAAGCATAGTTTTTCTCGTGTTCCTTATGGCTCCGACACTTGGTCGAGAGCGTGCTGCAAGGGGAACCAAGTGTCGGGGCCGGAACACGAGTGTTTGTAACGAAAAAAAATCAACCATGAGGTTCGCGCTTCTATGAGCGACACTCCTGCCGAAAACCAGCCCGCCCCCGCCGAATACGGCGAAGATTCAATCAAGATGCTCAAGGGGTTGGAGGCGGTGCGCAAGCGCCCGGGCATGTACATCGGCGACACCGACGACGGGTCCGGCCTGCATCACATGATCTACGAGGTGGTCGACAACGCCGTCGACGAAGTCCTCGCCGGTCACGCCACGCGCTGCCACGTCGTCCTGAACCCCGACGGCTCCGTCACCGTGTCCGATGACGGCCGCGGCATTCCCGTCGGCATCAAGAACGATGACGACCACGACCCCCAGCGTTCGGCCGCCGAGATCGTCTTCACCGAGCTGCACGCAGGCGGCAAATTCGACCAGAACTCCTACAAGGTCTCGGGTGGCCTGCACGGCGTCGGTGTTTCGGTCGTCAACGCGCTGTCCACCTTTCTCAAGTGCCGCGTCTGGCGCCACGACAAGGAACACTCCGTCGAGTTCCGCGATGGCGTCACCGTCGAGCCGCTGAAGATCGTCGGACCCGCCAATGGCCGCCGCGGCACCGAAGTGACCTTCCTGCCTTCGCCGAACACGTTCACGCAGATCGAGTTCGACTTCAACACGCTCGAGCACCGCCTGCGCGAACTGGCGTTCCTCAATTCCGGTGCCAAGATCATCCTGGAAGACAAGCGCCACGCCGACGCCAAGACCGTCGAGCTTTGCTACGAGGGCGGCATCAAGGCCTTCGTCCAGTACCTCGACCGCAACAAGACCGGTCTCATCGAGGCGCCGATCTCGACCATGACCGAGCGCGACGGCATCACCGTCGAGGTGGCGCTGTGGTGGAACGAAACCTACCACGAGAACGTGCTCTGCTTCACCAACAACATTCCGCAGCGCGACGGCGGCACCCACTTGGCCGGTTTCCGCGGCGCGCTGACCCGCGTCATCAACCGCTACGCGGAAGAAAGCGGCATCGCCAAGAAGGAGAAGGTGTCGCTGACCGGCGATGACGCCCGCGAAGGGCTCACCTGCGTCCTGTCCGTCAAGGTTCCCGACCCGAAGTTCTCCAGCCAGACCAAGGACAAGCTCGTCTCTTCGGAAGTCCGTCCGGTCGTCGAGAACGCCGTCAACGAATCCCTGTCGCAATGGTTCGAGGAGCACCCCAAGGAAGCCAAGATCATCGTCGGCAAGGTCGCCGAAGCCGCCGCCGCCCGTGAGGCCGCCCGCAAGGCGCGCGAGCTGACGCGGCGCAAGGGCGCCCTCGACATGGCGAATCTTCCCGGCAAGCTTGCCGAGTGCAAGGACCGCAACGCCGCCAACACCGAACTTTTCATCGTCGAGGGTGATTCGGCCGGCGGCTCCGCCAAGCAGGCCCGCGACCGCGAATTCCAGGCCGTGCTTCCGATCCGAGGTAAGATCCTCAACGTCGAGCGGGCACGCTTCGACCGCATGCTTTCCAGCCAGGAAATCGGCACGCTCATCACAGCGCTGGGCACCGGCATCGGCCGCGACGACTTCAACCTAGAAAAGCTGCGCTACCACAAGATCATCATCATGACCGACGCCGACGTCGACGGCGCCCACATCCGCACGCTTTTGCTGACCTTCTTCTACCGCCAGATGCCCGAGCTGATCGAGCGCGGCCACCTCTACATCGCCCAGCCGCCGCTCTACAAGGTCACGCGCGGCAAGTCGGAGACCTACCTCAAGGACAACAAGGGCCTCGAAGACTACCTCACCAACACCGGCCTCGAAGACACCACCCTGCTCGACGGCTCCAGCCAGGAGCGCGGCGGCGAGGACCTCCGTCAGGTTGTCAAGGACGCCCGGCGCACGCTCGCCCTTGTCGACGATCTGCACCACCGCTATGCCCGCTTCATCGTCGAGCAGGCCGTCATCGCCGGTGCTTTCGACCAGGAACTGTTGAACGACGAGGCCCGCGCCGCCGATGTCGCCAAGGCTGTGGCCGTCCGCCTCGATACGCTCGCCGAGGAGACCGAGAAGGGCTGGGTCGGTAGCTTCGGCGCCGACGGCTACCTGTTCAAGCGCGAGGTGCGCGGCGTCACCGAGGCCCACGCCCTCGACATGGCGCTTCTGGGTTCGATCGACGCCCGCCGCCTGCACGAACGCTACGGCGAACTGCACGAGGTCTACGAGAACGTCGCCAAGCTCCGCCGCAAGGATCGCACGATCGAAATCTACGGCCCGCGCGACCTTGTCGACGCGGTGTTCCAGGGCGGCCGCAAAGGCATCTCCATGCAGCGCTACAAAGGCCTCGGCGAGATGAACGCCGACCAGCTTGCCGAAACGACGCTCGACCGCGACACGCGCACGCTGTTGCAGGTCAAGGTCGGCGAATCCGATGAGGCCGACGACATCTTCTCCAAGCTGATGGGCGACGTCGTCGAACCCCGCCGCGAATTCATCCAGGAGAACGCGCTGAGCGTGGCGAATTTGGATGTTTAAGGGGTCTGAATGCCGGTCCTGCCGAACATCGATGAAGCGGTTGTTGAAACGGCCAAAATATCGGATTATTTGCTGAGCGAGTCACATCCGCAAGGTTCCACCAAAGCGCAATACTTTATGCGGTTTGGATTCGATGCTAGCCGGCCGGAAGAGTTTCAGGCTGCCATTATGCTGCATGCAAAGCACAATGAAGTGACCGCATCCGAACGGAATCGGTTCGGAGTAAAGCATGTGATCGAAGGGCCGCTTGAGACGCCAGATGGGCGCAACCCGGTTGTCCGTTCCATTTGGTTCATCGCGGAGAACGAAGCTGCGCCCCGGCTAGTAACCGTGGTGCCGATCGGGAGCGGACGCCAGTGATAAAGGAATTTGATCGCGTTGTCCTGGCGAAGGACTTGCCCGACGACCACCTCGTCGCCGGTGATATTGGAACCGTCGTAATGGTCCACGGTGGCGGCGCCGGCTATGAAGTCGAGTTCATGACTTTGACCGGCGAGACCCTCGCCGTCGTAACCGTCGAAGCGGACACTGTCCGCTCCATCGCCCCCCGCGAAATCGCCCACGTACGCGAGGTGGCATGATGGGCGACGTCGTCGAACCCCGCCGCGAATTCATCCAGGAGAACGCGCTGTCGGTGGCGAATTTGGATGTTTAAGAACTTTGTCCCGGAAGCGGTTCTGCGCGGCTTCGTTGAGCGGTGTCGAGAAGGTTGACGCTGGCGTTGGAATTGGATTCCGAATTTGCTTTTCCCAGAAGCCGCCGCGAGCAACTTCGCAGTTGACGCGTCAGTCACGCCCTCAGGCAATGTCCGGTGTTTCGGATGCTTCGGCGTTCTCCGGCGCGGAGCGATCCGCTGCCCTTTCCTCATGCCATGCTTTCAACCTAACGTGAGAGCCGCTGTCCGCCGGAAACCGACTGTCGTTGGCCGTTGCGTTTGATCCGTTGCTGACCTTCCAAATACAAACGACTTCCTTGTCTCTTGCCGCAGATTACCAACCGGCCTGCGAACGCTGTCCAGCACCTTCAGAAGTCTTTGCAAGTGCTTCGTCGATGGTGGCGGCATAACGCACGAGCGGTCGTTTTAGCCCATGGGTCACGAAGACCCGCCGGATGTCTCGGCTCGCGCTCGTGAGCCAGAGTTCAACTCCATGCTTGTGGGCCTTGTGGGCTAGCCCCTCGATCATGTTGGCGCCAGTCGAGTCGAGGAACGGCACAGCTGAGAAATCAACGATCAGCGCCTTGTGGCTGTCCTGAATTCGGTCGAGCACCGATCCAATGGACGCTGTTGCGCCGAAGAACAGTGCGCCGGTGATGCGGTAGACCACGACCTCGGGGTTTGCTGCAACCTCCTCATCATAGGTTCCGCGTGGATGGGCTGTGTCCGCCTGGTCCCGGCCGACGAAGGGCGTGTGGCGCGCAACTGCAGTGGTCTTGCTCATCCGATGGATGAACAAGACCGAGCCGAGGGCAAAGCCCACCACGATAGCCTCGGTCAGCTCGCGGAAGATAGTCAGAAAGAACGTGGCGCCAAGCACCGCCGCCTCGCCCCAGCCGGATCGGACCAGAATGGAGATCGCCGATTTCTCGATCATGTTCCAAGCTACGACAGCCAGGACACCCGCGAGGGCGGCCAGCGGGATGTAGGCGGCCAGCGGCGCCGCGATGAGCATGAACAGGAGGAGAAAGACCGCGTGAAGCATGCCCGAGACGGGGCCATGGGCACCCGACCGCACATTGGTCGCAGTGCGGGCGATGGTGCCGGTTACGCAGAAACCGCCAAAGAGAGATGAGCCGATATTAGCCGCGCCTTGGGCGACGAGTTCACAGTTTGAGCGATGCCGGCGCCCGGTCATGCCGTCGGCGACAACGGCGGAGAGAAGCGACTCGATCGCACCAAGAAGCGTAAACGAAACGGCGGCCGGAAGAACCGCCATAAGCTTTTCGAGAGATAGGTTCGGCAGGTTGGGAACCGGAAGAGTCGAGGGGATGCCACCGAACTTCGAGCCGATCGTATGCACAGGCAGGCCGAGAACTGCCGTTGCGACCGCGGCGATGCCCACCGCGATCAGCATGCCCGGCCAATGCGGCCGCCAGTGGCGCAGGCCGAGGATAATCGCGATCGTGACGATCGAGACCGCGAGGGCAGTGGGTGTCAGGCTGTCGCGCACAGCCCAGAGTGCGTGGAGTTTTTCAAGCAATTCACCTGGCTCACGCTCAAGCGTGAGGCCGAAGAGCTCCTTGATCTGGCTGGCGAAGATGATTACCGCAATTCCGGCCGTGAATCCGACCGTAACAGGGAAGGGAATGAACTTGATGAAGGTTCCGAGGCGAAGGAGGCCGACGGCTATCAGCAAAAGGCCCGACAGGAAGGTGGCCAAAATCAGCCCCTCCATCTCATGCTGAGCCACCGTCGCAGCAACCAGCACGATGAAGGCACCGGCCGGCCCGCCAATCTGGAATCGCGAGCCACCAAGAAGAGAAACCAGGAACCCGCCAACGATGGCGGTAACGAGACCCTGTCCTGGTGTTGCACCAGAGGCGATCGCTATGGCCATGGACAGCGGTAGCGCCACGATGGCGACCGTGAGTCCCGCGATAGCGTCGGCGCGCAACTGCCGGAGACCGTAACCTTCTTTCAGGACAGTCAGGAGTTTCGGAGCATAAAGATCGGCTAAGCTCGGCACCACGAGCTGTCTGGCGGTCTCGGCGTCCATCTGGTCAGCACCTTGTATCCAAACGACTCGTCAATCTTTCTGGGCACAAGATTTCAGACGCACTCCGCGCCCCTCTGCCGTGCTTGGGACGCCTTCTCTGATCAATTCCACACCTGCCAACTCCAGCGCAGTGACGACCTTCGTCAGGCTGTCGACCACGCCACGAACGTTGCCCGTGCTTGCTTCCATCCGCTGGATCGTCGGGATGGATAGGCCGGAAAGATCGGCAAGCGTTTTCTGGTCGATACCAAGAAGCGCACGAGCGGCGCGCAGCTGAGGGCCAGTGATCATGATCGTATCCAAAAGGCTGTAATTCTGCAAATCAGAACCAACATACTGATGTGTCAGATATCAAAAGAGCAATGCTGGGTCAATTGTCCGAGTGATTCCGGAAGCTTGGCTGTTACCCAATAACTCGGGCCAATTTTCGATTCTCCGTTGGTTCGACGTCCGTCGCTTTTTGGCCCTTCGCGACAGCACCGCAACATCCAGAGACCGGTGTGCCCAGAAAGCTGACGGATTTTCCCCGGCCCGCCGCTCTGCGCAGTCCATGCCGGCTGTTGAGGGTGCTGCGGCCAAGCTTCGGCGCACAAAGCCCGGACACCTTCCAGGATGCACCGACGTCCCCTTCCTCTGCCCATGCAGCAAACCCGCACAATTTCAAAAAAGAGGGGAGTCGGGGGAGCCCTCCCCCGATGGGGCGCGGGGCCAGCCCCGCTCGCGAAGTGACATGGCGTGCGGCTCCCGGCCTCCGCCATCCCCGCTTCAGCCGCGCATCCGGGCACGTCGCGGGTGTCGCCAGCGTTCGCCTGCGCCGGAACGGCTATAACGCCTGCGGACGCCAATGCGCCTTGAAACTCGGCAATTGAGTCTGAGAGACGTGACGCGGATCGCCGTCCTCCGGCGGTTTGACGTTTTGTGCTCATGGCGGCGGCTTGGAGCAAAGCGGCAAAGGCCGGCTCGCTCTGCGGAACCGGCACCCGGCGTCAAGAACCGGGGTGACATTGGAGCGGCTGCGCCGCTGCGGTTCGTACCCGCCCGCATTTAACGAACCTACGCTGCACAGAAACAGAAACGCTCGACTGCAAGCTGTGCCTTGCAAAAACTGCAGACCAAACGATAACGTCACCTGACGCTGCAACGCATGCCGTAAAAAAGGGAACAGTCATGGACTACAAGCTGAAGGGCAAGCGCGCCCTCGTCACCGGTTCGTCAAAGGCCGTGGGGATCGGCAGGGCAACAGCCAACATGCTGGCTGCCGAGGGTGCGCACGTCATTTTGCACGGCCGCTCGAAAGAAGCCCTTGCACCGGCACTGGCGAGCCTGCCGGGCGCTTCGATGGTGGTCGGCGATCTCTCCAGTCAGGCCGGGATCGACGATGTCATCGCGCAAGTCGAGGCGATCGGTCCCGTCGACATCCTCGTCAACAACGCCGCGACCTTCGAGCCGAAGGATTTCTTCGATATTCCCTACGATGAATGGGTTTATTTCTTTGAAACCAATGTGATGTCGGGTGTCTGGCTTTCCCGCGCGCTGATGCCGGGCATGCTTGCAAGGGATTGGGGACGCATCCTGTTCATCGCAAGCGAATCGGCCGTCAACATCCCCGTCGAGATGATTCACTACGGCATGACCAAGACGGCTCAACTCGCCGTTTCACGCGGACTGTCCGAAAAAACCAAGGGCACCAACGTGACCGTGAACGCGGTGATGCCGGGGCCGACGATGACCGATGGCGTCGACATCTTCCTTGACGATTTCGCCCGCACCGAAGGCATCGACAAGAGCAGGTTCGTCAACGAAACCTTCTTCCGGGAGGCGCGGCCATCGTCGCTGCTGCAACGGTTCACGACACCAGAAGAAGTCGCCCACATGATCGTCTATCTATGCTCTCCGCTATCGAGCGCCACCAACGGCTCGGCGCTTCGCGTCGACGGCGGTGTCGTGAAATCCGCGTTTTGAGATAGCCGTCCCGGTCAAGCCGGAAAGGTTTGGCTGCAACCCGGGGTGCAACGGATGTTCGGGACGTTTGGCCGCCCCGCGATTTGCGGAGGGAAGTGCGAGTCAGGGGCGGATCGGCCGGAATGCTTCGATATGAACTGCCTCCCTCTCCCACCTCGCCGACTTTGACCAGAATCATTGTTCGCCACGGCCGTTCAGCCAGACTGGATGCAAATCCAGATTGGAGGCGTTCATGTCTTTGAACAAAGTCGCAATCCTCGCCCTGAGCATCGCCGGCCTCGCCGGGCAGGCGCTGGCAGCCGACCAGACCCCGATCGTCAGCGGCGAGGACGAGTTCCTGTGGAACTGCGCCGAGTGCCACGGCTTCGAGGGCAAGGGCGACGGCCCGCTTGCCAAGGCGCTGATCAAACCGCCCGCCGACCTGACGAAGATTGCCGAACGCAACGTCGGCGTCTTTCCCGAAGATACCATTGCCGCCATGATCGCCGGCAAGGAGTCGGTGATGGGCCATCAGTCGTTCCAGATGCCGAAGTTCTGGGAGCGGTTCGAGCGGTCCGAAGGCCAGCGCGGGTTTGATCCCGCCGAAGTACGCATCAAGGCCATCGTCGATTACCTGAAAACGATCCAGGCGCCTTGAGGCGACCACCCTGGCGTTTAATCACACGCCTCAAACTTCCGGCAATAGCGCGTCCAGCTCCGGCGTCATCACGATGTCGTCCTGGTCGTCGCCGGAGGAGTGCACCACGATCCACGTACACGGTGCGCCCGAGTCGTTGACAGGGGCATGCGGCACGTCGCGCGGCATGAACATCTGCTCGCCGGCGACCAGTTCGGCGCGGTGCTCCATGGCCTCGCCGTAGTGGACCGAGCAGCGCCCTTCCATGAGATAGGCGATGGTGTCGATGTCCTTGTGGTAATGCGACTTTGCTCTCGCGCCGGGCGGCATCGGCAGCACGTTCATGCACACGTCGGTGTCCCCGACCGTGCCGCGCGACACGCCCGCCTGATAGGTGAACCCTTGCTGGCCGACGTATGTCTGCCCTGGCTTGATCACCTTCGCCCGTTCGGCTTCCGATCCCATGGCAAGTCTCCCTTGTGCTTGAGACGTTCCTCACTCGCCGCCGCTGGTCGCGTGGCTTTCGTGTGAACTCCGCGCTTCGATCAACGCGACTGCCGGATAGACCAGCGCGGCTGCGATCACCCCAGTCGTATAAGGCGCGCTGAAATCGAGCAGCAGCGGCCCGGTCAGCGCCCACACCAGCCCGCCGGCCGCAGGCAATGCTGTTGATTTACAGTGGACGAACTTACCGCTGCAGAGTAAGTTGGAGGCCGTACGTTCCGGTTGTCCAATTTGAAATCCAGATGAGTAGCCGATGAAATCGATCAGCATTGAAACAGCTGAGGGGCTACGACTCGACGCCGCCATTGCCCACGATGATCCGCTGATCGAGAGATTTTATCAACGTTATGATCGAGCATTTTTCTTGCCAAATGAAAAGGAATCATTTGAAGGCTTCATCGCATGTCATGCTATGAATTCCGGGCAACCATACGCTGAACTCTCTGAGACTTATGGACCGTTTCGAGAGTTCACCTGCCTTGCATCAAGTAGCAAGGATTCAATTATTGGCGGTGTCAACTTCATTGCTTTCCCGGTTATCAAGAACCAAAATCAGGGCGGGCCAATTGCATTGGTCAACCTGAACTACATTTTCATCGATCAGGAACATCGGCGTCGCGGACTCTTCCGGCGCCTAGTTCGTTCAATTCCAGAAGCGGCCTATCGCTTGCTATCCGTAACCAATCCAAGTGATATTCCGGTCGTCGCTACTGAATACTCCCAAAACGTCCATATATTCATCGAGCAGAACGATCCGTTTCGTATGCCTCAAGAGGACTATGAACTAGATAGTCGACTAACCGGACTCGATCAGCGCCAGCGTATTGCGATTTGGGCGAAGCTGGGCGCCAAGCTTATTGATTTTCCGTATGCTCAGCCGCCGCTTTCCTCAAGCCAGGAAGCCGACCACACGCTGGTTTACGGCATATTAGGCGCCAATGAAGATCAGTTGGATTCCTGCGAACTGTGTAATCACCTTCGTCGCTTCTTCGGCGTGTCTGTTTTGAAAGGACACTCGATCGAAAGCGAGCCGACTGCGGCACGACAAGTCGCACTTCTTGAGCAAATGTGTCTGGAAGGCAAACTCATCCCACTTCTTGATGGAAGAAGGGTGCTTGAACTTCCTGAGAGATCAGATGAGAAGACTTCGCTTTCACTGGTGGAAGTGTTGCGAACGTTACCTTAACGCGTCGTGGCCTTGGTCGGAGGGGGGTAATTTTGTCTTTTGATTGGAAAAATTTATGGGATGTGGCCTCACAAATCGAAGCGATCTGGGGATGGGCAGCATTTGTCTTTTTTGTGCTCACCTACATTTCATATCTAGCCTACAGCTATTACCGGGCCGGCAGTTTTCTTAGCAGGGTATTGCTTGAGCCGGGCGCAGGTCTGCGGCGGGGGGGGCGTAAGATGTGGCTGCTGGCCCGCGCAGATGCCGGCCTTCTTTTTGGTCGACACGCGAGTCGTTTCTCTGCCGCCCGTCGTCTTGCCGAGCTTGAGATACTCGCCCCCGCTGAGAAGCGGCCCAACCGCAATGACTATTCTCGCGCTGAACTCGACGGATATGTCAAAGATCTGAATGCATGGAGGAAGCATCGTTCGGAACGCGAAGCAGGCCTAATCACCAGCTTGCAAGCCGAGTTAAGAGGCCCAAGCAGCCACTTTGAGACTAGCGGATTTGATCTGTTGGGACGGTGCATTGAGGGTGTGTCCAGCTTGTTGAAAGGGTCGAAGTCGTCCGCGACCTACGAGCCCCCGCACCTGAAAAGCTTTTCCCATCTCGATGAAAACCGTGATGCCATCAGGCGCTATTTCCTAACGCTCAAAGACATGGATCCTAAGGCCGAACTGAGATTTCTCAGCGAAACCAAGATTGACATTGGATATGTCGCGCCCCTGTTTCTGTTAACCGGCATACTTAACCGTTTCGACGAAGATGGTGGTTGGAAGCACATTCTTGAAAATTATCGCTCGCTTGTTGCTGACGACGAGCCGTATTCTATCGAGACGCGAGAGTTGCGTTCCTTTCTGTTTAATTGCTGGTTGTTGTGGGGCCCGAGCATCAGCTTATGCAGTTGCTCCGCCTGGCGGTGCCCAGCCGAAGCAAATGCGTCCTATCTGCTACAATATGGTTACGGCGACGAGAACCAATCGATCGGAGTTTTCTGGCGCAGCGATTCCGCCCCAGATGAAATGGAAAGTAACCAGTTATTGCTCCCGCTGCGGTCGGAGCCTGATACGGTCGATCCCCGTATCGGTATTCTGGCGACCGCGCGTTTGGCGGTCCCGGCGGTGCTGCGCGGCCATTTCCGCTGGGGGCCGGATTATCGGCCAGACCAGATTTGCAGGGCTCAGCAACAGGTGCGAGGAGACCCCGAGGAACCCAATTCGCGAGGCGGCCGGGTGGTGCTCGAATGCGCTAGTAACCGCGGTCTGATCGCTAACCGTAGTACCTTATCGTCCAACTACTATTCAGCTTACATTTGGGTGATTTTTGTCATCTGTGACGAAAGGGGTCGGCTGTTCTATCCAAATGCGAATGATGCCTGGAAGAATCTGCTGTGTTTCTTCGAGCACGGTAATATAGCCGACGCCACCACGTTTCAGGCACTAAAAGAGTACTTGATTGCAAAGGTCAACAACTCTCTCTCTGAGATTCTTGAACGCGAGCGGATTCTCGGGAAGCCGATAAAGATCGTCTATGCCTGCGCCCTCGACGATACAAATTGTTCCGCCGAAGGGAAAACGTTGTTTCCTCCCAGCTCGCACGAACGAGTCGAGCCATGCGCAAGTCTGTCGGAGTCCGATCGGACTCGACTTGAAAATACGCTTTCCACAAAGAAAGAGCGGATCGTGGACATACTCGCTGAACAGATACTGACGACAGACATTTCTGGCAAGCCTGTACACCCCGTTCTCGCGGAAGCAGTAGCGTCCGGACACCTTATTCTGCCAGTGATCGCCAACGCTGATGAACTAGATTGGGGGGAAGTCAATTTCTCGTCGTGTTCTCTGCCCCAGATTGTTGACGATTTTTATCATGCGCTCGGGCAGCCAGGGACCTGAATTCATGCCACAGCTGACCTTGGTCTGAGCACCGGCTCGGTTCCGGCGAGTCCTTGCAATTCCAACGCGGTTACAATGAACCGAAACAAAGCAGCCAAATGCTCCTACAACCTCGCCCGGTTCGTCGAAGCACAGCGGCCGGTGTACGATGACGTACGCGGTGAATTGCGCGCAGGGTGCAAGCGGACCCACTGGATGTGGTTCGTCTTCCCGCAGATCGCCGGATTGGGCCACAGCCCCATTGCGCGGCACTTCTCGATCGCCACCATCGACGAGGCAAAGGCCTTCCTCGCCCATCCCCAGCTCGGTCCCCGTCTGGCCGAATGCACGAGGCTCACCCTCGGCGTGAGCGGCAAATCCGCCGAGCGGATTTTCGGCACACCCGACTGGATGAAGTTCCGCTCTTCCATGACGCTGTTCGCGGAGGCAGCCAGCGGCGCAAGCGTGTTCGCCGAAGCTCTGGAGAAATATTTCAACGGTGAACCCGATGCGGCGACGCTTGCAATCCTCGCCCGGCTTCGCAACGGCAGTTAAGCCGTCCTCATGGCGCGATCGCCGCTTCGTCGAGTTCGAGCGCGCGTATTGCCGTTGTCTCCATGAAGCAGCTCGTCGACATCACGCCGGCCATCGTGCCGCCTTCATAAAGCATGTAGGGCAGTTCGCACTTTTCTTTCCGCCACGCGATCCAGCTCCGCTGCATAGCCTGCAGTTTCTTTGCATTTTGATCGGAGAAATTCCTCATAAGCTGCTGGTAGCGATCGTTCAGGATATCGTCCCGGTAGGCGTTCTCGCGGGTCAAGCAGTCCTTGATGCCTGCATTGCTCGCCATTTCGGGTTGGCGCTCGCACACCTGCGCGGCGGCGCCGATGCAAACACGGGCATGCTGGGAGTTCTTCTGTGCCTTTGCGATGCACGAATCGATTTCGGCCATGTCGGCGCGCGTGTAGCCGGCTCGCGAAGCGGCCTCGGCCGTGCCGCTGCCGGCGATCAGGCAGGCGACGGCCCCAATGACGGCGGAACGGAATAATTTGAACATGAATTGGCCTCCAGGCTGTATCGCAGGTATCAGCGTATTCGGAGAATATTTGTCATGCTCCGATTGGTAAAGCGTGCGGGACTTGCCTGTCCCGCCCTCGATTGAGCACGGTCAACTATCCGCTCGATCTGATCGGCTAGTGTTCTGGCTCAACTGACGACAGGCCCTAGTGTTCCGACTCTGACATATGGTTCCCTGCCGGGAACCTGAATGTCAGAGTCGGAACACTAGGGTTCTCGATCAGACGCTTGCCTGCGGGCGAAGGTCGGCAAGCGACTGAGAATCCAGCGCACAAACGATGACCTGCCTGGAGTTGCGCATATAAATAGTGCCATGGCGATATTCGCCCGGCCGAAAGCAAGGATGAAACTGGTAAAGCCCATGGACAAGCTACTGCGCGATCAGGGATTCCTGATTCACCTCATCGTCTACATCTCCGTCATGATCTTGTTGTTCATTATCGACATGATGACGAGTCCGGGAAGTTATTGGTTCCAATGGCCGCTGCTCGGCTGGGGCATTGGCGTTCTCGGCCATGGCTTCCTGGCCTATCAGCAGATCCGTCGCCGGCAGCCCGGCGCATGAATGGCGCCTGCGGGTGCCGACGGCATTGCGGCATCCGGCCTCTCCCGACGATCGCCTGCGAAGGTCACTGTAAGTAACTAGGCGTCTATTTTCAGTTTCGAGCAAATCAAGATTGAGATAACGCACCGTGCGTCGAGGCATCGTAAGATGAAATCCGGAACAGGGACACATTAAATCCAGATTCCACTGCGACCAGGAATGCGAGGGAATACGCAGTTCGGATCGCATGCGAGATCTTTACAAAATACTCGGTGTCGGCAGGGGCGCTGACGCAAAGGCCATCGCCAAGGCATACAAGGCGCTCGCCAAGCGGCTGCATCCCGACGTGAATCCAACCGGGACTGCCGGAGGTGCGGCTGATGATGCCGCCACGGCATCCGATGATCTGCGCGACGTCATCGAAGCCTATCAAGTGCTTTCCAAGCCCGACAAGCGGTCCGCCTATGACGCGTCATGGATGGATGGCAGTGAGAATCGGCATCGTCGCATTCTTCTTATGTCGGCGATGATTGTCATGGCCGCTTCAGTCACCGTTTCGAGCCTTTCGTTAGCCTATTTCTGGCGCGCAGAACTGCTCGCCGAGCGGCGCAATGCGGATGCTACGCCATCGCCATCGCCATCGCCATCGCCATCGCCATCGCCAACGCCAACGCCAACGCCAACGCTAAGGGATCTGCCCGAAGCGCTGCGTTCCCCTCGAAGTGAGTCCGCCGCATCCGCGCCGCCTCCGCCTGTGCTGCCGGCCGATCCGCCTGGAACTGCTGTCTCCATTCCAGCTTCCAGCGGACGCCAAGTAGACTTGCCTGCTCCGGTCACCGCGTCGTCGCCTGCGGCAAGCGAGGTCCAATGCGTAATGGGTCCGGCGCGCGTTGCCCGCGCGTTGACGGCTCTGTCGGCGCCGAAGGCCGAAGAGATAATCCGTTTTGAAGTTCTCAAAACCGCCGCATCCGCGCCGGTTTACGGCCCTGAGCCCCATAACATCACGGCAATCGAACCGCCACGGCCTGTCATTTCCGAGGTCGATCCGAAGGCTCGGACATTCGCGGCCCGGCAGGAAGCCATTCCGTTGCCCCAGCGGCAGCCCTCGGAGTCTCCGCGCGTATCCGGTCTCGTATTCACCAAGCAACAGGCAGCCGCACTGATAACGAAGTGGTATCTCACAAGTGACGGGCGTGACCGGCGCACACTGCTCAAACTCTATTGTCACCACGTCGATTTCTGGGGTGACCGGGCCATGTCGAAAAGCGCGGTGATCGACCAGATCACCGACTTCGCCGACCGCTGGCCTGTTCGTACCTACAAGCTTCAGCCCCGTTCCCTGGAGCTGGCCCCCGCCGGCCACAAGCAACGCTTTGAGGCCGATTTCACGTACGAATTTAGAGTGTCGGGGGGGCATGGATTTGGCGGTGCTGCGGGGCTTGCCCGTGGCCGCCTCGCCATCGAGCGTCAAAACGGCCGCTGGCGGATCTGCGCGGAGGAAGGCCAGGTCCTGAAGCGGTATTCAGCAACTTCCGGCGCCGCGGCTAAAGGTGCAACCTATTACGCCAACCCACAGCGGATGGACACCCACCGGATCCTCTTCGGCGACTGAAATTACGGCCAGAATCCCGATTCTTCCGGATTTTTTCAACCCTGTTCCTAACGAAACAGCGCTCCCCCTTGCATCAGCGCATGTTGTGGGCACACCGGCAGCGCCAAAGCGCATTAACCGATCAAACAACACGAACCCAACCAGCAATAGTGGCGGGTTATACAACAAGACAGACAACGGGATTTTTCAACATGTCACGCATCGCACTGAGCTCGAAATGCCTCGCCATCGGCACCGCACTTATCTGGTCGGCCTCCGCCTTCGCCGCGGATGATCCAAGAGGCGTTTGGTTCGATCACGACGGTCGCGGCGCAGTCGAGATCAAGGACTGCCAGAAGGGCGCGGGCCTCTGCGGTTTCGTCGTCCACGTCAAGGAAAAGAAGCATGAGGACCGCTGCGGTACGCAGATCCTCGGCAATGTGACATCCAATGGCGGAGGCTGGATCTACTCGCCGAGCCGTGGAAAAAAATACACCGTCCGCCTCAACCAGCTGAGCGACGACAAGCTGCGTGTCGTCGGCAACGCCTCTTCGAGCTTCTTCTCGAAGACTTTTACCTGGAAGCGCGCTCCCGAAGATATCGCGCTTTGCGGTAAGTACGCTGCTGCCACGAGCGCCGCGAAGGAAACCAAGACCGCGCCTGCCGTGGAGCGCAAGATAACCCGCAAAACCACTCGCAAGGTCGAGCGCGACATCGTCCGCCGCGACGAAGAATTCCTCGACGAGAAGCCGCGCCGCGCCGTCCGCAAGGAGTTACCCTCAATTGCCGCCCGCGAGGAGGCTGAATTGGAGCGCAACGCAGTCGAACCCGAGGTCGAAGCCGAACAAGAAATCCGCGATGACAAGGAGCTTGGCGCCGTCGTCGACGAAGAAGCTGAGCCCGGCGAAGCCCCGGTTGAAAATGAAGTGACCGAAGTCATCGACAAGCTGATCGACAAGGCGAACGAGTACACCGGCAAGATGAAGCGCAAGTGCAAGTTCCGCATTCCCTACGTCGACAAGGTCGTGATGATCCCCTGCGGAGACTGACCCCCTTGCTTCGCAGACCCGATGGGCGCCGGTTATCAAACCGGCGCCCATTTTCAGTGACAGTTCATCTTGAAATCTGCATTTTCAAGGGGTTCGGACTGAACGCACGAGGTTTGAGATGAAACAGCAAATTGCGCTCTTCGCAATTCTCGCGGCAGGCGCACTGTCGTCGGCGCCAACACCTGCGGCCGCCTGCGCCTGCTGCGGCACCTGGCAGGTCACCAACGTCGCCGCCGAAGACGTTCTCAATATGCGCGCCGGCCCAAGCGCCAGTTACGCCAAGGTCGGCGAGATACCATCCGGCACCGCCTGCGTCATCAAGACTGGCGGCTGCGTCGCCAACTGGTGCCGCGTCAGCTACGCGGACATGACCGGCTGGGTGAATGTCAAATACCTTCGCTACAAGAAGTAGCCGGCGGCACGCCGGTCGTTCCGCATCGCCGGTCGTTCCGCATCGCAGGTGGGGCCGCGCAACCCGCCGCTCCTGCCCGCCATTAGAACTTGGCAAGACGTTCGTTCACCGGATTGAGAGCTGGCAATAAGGTGACGCTCCCAACGAGGGCTCATTGGGAGCGCCGGGGACCGCGGCCTGCGGTCCCGTTTTTCGCATCGGCCCAGCTCTATCAAGCGGGGGATTGAAGCGAGCCTGATGCGAACTCGAGAGACGTGGTCGATCGGGATCGATGCCCGCCTTGAAATATCTAGGCACGCGAAATCCGGCGAGTCAAAGTATTCAGGACAATTTATCTGATGCTGCACTATAGATAACCACGGCACTTAATGTATTGGCGAACAAGTATGCATCACTTGCCAAAACGGTATGCAAGAAGATCTTCGTTTAGGCATATGCTCAGGCGTCCGAAGTTTGCACGCTGGCGTTTCACCGGTTCGGCCCCCGGCCTTGCCGCGCCTTTTCCATTCGGCTATCTAATTTAGAGTCGTTCTAATCAAAGGGGCAGCCATGATTCCAGGTTTTGGTTTGGGACGTCGCCAGTTCGCGGATCTTTCCGAGCAGGAAGTTTTGGCGCTGGCGATTTCCTCCGAGGAGGACGACGCACGGATTTATCGATCTTACGCCGAACGGCTCCGCAATGAATTTCCCGATACCGCCAAGGTCTTCGAAGGCATGGCCGCCGAAGAGGACGACCACCGCACACGCCTCATCAACCTCCACAAGAAGCGCTTTGGCGAAACAATTCCACTGATCAGGCGTGAGCACGTCGCCGGGTATTATGCCCGCCGCCCGGTCTGGCTGATTGAAAATCTAGGCATTGAGCGGATCCGCGAAGAAGCTTCCGGCATGGAGCGGGAAGCCCGCAATTTCTATCTGAAGGCGGCGAAAGTTACGACAGATGCCGACACGCGCAAGCTTCTGGGTGACCTGGCGGCAGCCGAGGCCGGCCACCAGAAGGCGGCAGAACGGCTCGAACAGGAACATCTGACCGAAGACGTGCGTGAGGAAGAAGCCCGCGCCGCCCACCGCCAGTTTGTCCTGACCTGGGTGCAGCCGGGCCTTGCGGGATTGATGGACGGCTCGGTTTCCACGCTCGCCCCGATTTTCGCGACAGCCTTTGCCACCCACGATACCTGGACGACATTCCTCGTTGGTCTCGCCGCATCGATAGGCGCCGGGATCTCGATGGGCTTCACCGAGGCAGCCTCCGATGACGGCGAAATCTCCGGCCGCGGTTCGCCGACAAAGCGCGGCTTTGCCTCGGGCATCATGACGACCGTCGGCGGCCTCGGCCACGCGCTGCCGTATCTCATTCCGGATTTCTGGACGGCAACGACGATCGCGTTTGCCATCGTTTTCATCGAGCTTTGGGCCATCGCCTGGATACAGAACAAATACATGGATACGCCGTTCTTCCGGGCGGCCTTCCAGGTCGTACTCGGCGGCGCACTTGTCTTTGCCACCGGGATTTTGATCGGCAGCGCCTGAGCCGGCGGCGTTATGTATGATGCGGGTTGCCCGATCGGGTCAGGCTGCCTTGTGCGTCCTGGGCCGCTGGGTTCGAGCGGCGATATCGCTGAGGCGGTAACTGTCGAGCACGCCAAGGAAGGCGTCGGTGGCCTTGATCATTGCCGACTTCAGGGCGCAGCGCGGTTCGAATGAGCAGCGCGGGCTCGACTTGGCGAGACAATCGACCACCGCGAATTCCGATTCGATCGCCCGCACCACCTCGCCGACGCTGATGTCGCCGTTTTCGGTATTGATCTGCACGCCGCCGCTGCGGCCGCGCCGCGTCGTCACGAAGCCGCCGGCGGCGAGCTGCGATACGATCTTCATGACGTGGCTTTTCGGCAGATCGAGCCGTTTCGAAATCGTCTCGACCGAAAGAGCTTCGTCCGCGTTCGAAAGCAGCATCAAGATCCGCAGGGCAAAATCGCTGGCCCGGTTCAGGCGCAAGACAGGACTCCTTCCAAAACATTCATTTCAGATGTTGATATTTGCACGTCAGCCATGTAATGAAAACATTCATGAAAGATGAATGTTATGACAGTCTCGGAGGATCGTTCATGCCGGATCGGCGAGACGAGTTGGCAGCAAGGCCAGCAGGGCGCATACCCGTTCATCCCTCGATCACCGAGCAGCAGATCTCCGACCTTGTTGACAAGTTCTACGACCGAGTTTGGGAGGACCGGCGTCTCGGACCGATCTTCTCCGCGCGCCTTGAGCACGCCCGCGACGCCCACCTCGCCAAGATGAAGACGTTCTGGTCGTCGGTACTCCTTCGTACCGGGGCCTACAAAGGCAAGCCGGTGCCCGCACACGCAAGATTGACCGAGGTCGTGACTACGGACTTTGAAATCTGGCTGGGTCTTTTCCGCCCGGTGGCTCGCGATATCTTTTCGAACGAGGCAGCCCCGCTCGTCATCGAGGCCGCCGAGCGCATTGCCACGAGCCTCTGGCTGGCGATGTTCGGCACGCCGTTTTCCAATCCACCGGATTGGCGAGCCCGCTCCGGGTAGGCTTGCCGCCGCAGATGTGATCGCGCTGTTCGGTTCGCTCCCGTATAGTCGGAATTTGGTAGCCTGCGTTTGAACGGATTGGCCCATAGGGGAAGTCGGCCTGCGCGCCCAGCGAAGATCGAACCCGGATGGGGGGCATTTCGAACAAGCTTTCGGACTGAAATCGCTAAGAATACTGAACCTGGAGGAAACGATGAAAAAGACTGCCATAGCCGTGTTCGCTGTCGCTTCGATCGTCGCTGCGGCGCTTGCCAACGCAAAAGACCCTGACATCGCCTTCCCTGCCGACTACAAGTCCTACAAGAACTATTTGAGCCTCGACCGCACACTGAATGCAGATCAGGTCATCAGGCTATTCGCCAATGAAAAGGCGGCCGCCGGTGTCGATGGCAAGGGTGCGCTGGCCGATGGGTCGGTTCTGGTTGCCGAGATCTACAAAGCCAAGCTGAACGACAAGGGTGAAGCCATTGAAAGCTCACTCGGCCGCCGCATCCGTGACAAGCTTGCTGCCATCGCGGTGATGGAGAAACGTGCCGGCTGCTGCGGCGACCGCCCGGAAGAGTTTCGTACCGGGGAATGGGATTTCGCCGTTTTCAGCCCGGATGGAAAACGCCTCGAGAAGGACCTGAACACGTGCAGGGGCTGTCATAATCCGCTCAAGGACGCCGATTTTCTGTTTTCCTACGACCACCTGAAGTAATTGTCGGAATACCTCCGTATCGCCCCGGCACGGACGTCAACGCCGCGTTAACGCTGTGAAGAGTACGCTTGTGCTGCCCGGCAAATTGTCGGGCAGCCACCAGCGAGCTTGCGTGACGACGATGAAATGCTTCCGAGAAAACGATGCTTCCCCGGACGATAGCCCGACGGCCCGGCGTATCGAGCCGTCCCTTGGCCCGTTGCCGGAACCTGACGAAGTTCGTGACCAAGCTGCCTCGCCCGAGGCGCCGGCGCCACGAAGGCAAGTCACGCAAAGTGGCGTCCCGGTGCTTCCTGGCCGCACGCCCCCGGTTGGACAGAACGCCTGGGCCAGATTCTGGGCTCAGCGCGATCACGCGCAAGAGCCGTCGTCGCTGTCAGCAAGCACAAATCATCGAAACCTTTCCGCCGCCGGTTCGTCCACGGACACGATCACTCAGGCCAGGCCATGGTCCACCGCCGCAAGCCCGAGCGGCTTTGCCCTCTCATTGAAGGTCATTGCCGCCTGCCTCGCCCTTGCAGCGGTCTGGTTCGCTGCGACGATGGTGTATTACACATTCAAGTATCCCGATCCGATGTTGATCCACGGCGCCAAGCCGCCGACGCTCAGGATTCTGTCCCGCGGCGGCAGCCTGCTCGCCGAGCGTGACGGTAAGCACCTCTATATTCCGGTCGGTTTGCTACCCGCACACGTCGTCAATGCGGTGGTCGCCATCGAGGACCGCAGGTTCTATGGACACAACGGCATCGATCTGAGCGGACTGGCGCGCGCGGCCTTGGCTAATCTCAGGGCGGGCCGCTATGCGCAGGGCGGCTCGACGCTGACCCAGCAACTCGCAAAGAACATGTACCTCTCCTCGGATCGGACCATGCTGCGCAAGCTCGACGAACTGACGCTTGCGGTATGGCTGGAGTTGCGCCTCGACAAACGCGAGATCCTCGAACTTTATCTGAACCAGGTCTATTTCGGCGGTGGTGCCTATGGCATCGAGGCCGCAGCCCAGCGTCACTTCGGCAAGTCGGCCCGCGCACTCTCCGTCGTCGAGGCGGCAATCGTTGCCGGTCTCTTGAAGGCACCCTCGCGCTACTCCCCGTCGACAAGCCCCGCGGCGGCGCGCCGGCGCGGCCGGGTGGTTCTACAGGCGATGCATGAGGCCGGTTTTCTGTCCGAAAGCGAACTGGCCGCGGCACTGGCCGAACCGGTGCGCTTCGCCAAGGACAACACCGAGCGGGCAAACGACGGTAGCGAATACGCTGCCGATCTGATCCTTGAGCGAATGCCCGAACTGATCGTAGCCGGAACCGATACGATCATCGTCGAGACGACGATCGACACCGACCTGCAGAAGCTCGCCCAGCATCGGCTGACGCAGACGCTTGTCAGCGAGGGCGGCAAACTGAAAGCCAGCCAAGGCGCCGTTGTCGTGGTCGATTCCTACGGCGGCATTCGCGCCATCGTCGGTGGCGTCGACCACGCCAAGAGCCAGTTCAACCGGGCGACGAAGGCCGAACGCCAGCCCGGCTCCACGTTCAAGCCTTTCGTATATTTGAGCGCTCTCGAAAATGGCATGTCGCCTGAAACGATGGTCAATGACCGGCCGTTGAACATTTCCGGCTGGTCACCGCGCAACGCAAACGGCAGGTACCGCGGCGAGGTATCGCTCCGCGACGCACTTGCCGCATCGATCAACACCGTCGCCGTCCGCCTCGCCCTTGAAGTCGGCCCCGCCGCGGTTGCCGCAACAGCCCGGCGCGCAGGTATTTCAAGCCCATTGCGCGAGGAAGCGTCCCTGGCGCTTGGAACCTCTGAGGTAAACCTGCTCGACCTGACGTCGGCCTATGCGCTGTTCGCAAACGGCGGCCGCCGCATCGAGCCTTATGTCATCCGCCGCATCACGACGTCATCGGGTCGTATTCTCTATGCCAACGCCAGCGAGAACAGTTCAACAGTCGCCGATCTGCGCCACATCGGTGCGATGAACGATATGTTGAACGAAGCGCTTGTGGCAGGGACCGGCCGCAAGGCGACGCTTGCCACCCATCCCGCCGCAGGTAAGACGGGAACCAGCCAGGATTTCCGCGACGCCTGGTTTGTCGGCTACACGGCCCATCTGACGGCAGGCGTCTGGCTTGGCAACGACAACGGCGAGCCGATGGACCGCGTCGTTGGAGGCAGTCTTCCCGCGGCGATCTGGCATGCCATGATGAGCGAGGCCCATAAGTCGCTGGCCCCTCTGCCGCTCCCGGGCACCTATCGCCCGGCGTTGCGCACCCCAAGTGTTGAAATCGGTGAAGCTGACTTCGCCAGAAAGACCGCCAAAACCCGAACATCGCTGGCGCCGTTGACGGCGCCGCCGCTGCCGGCGAGGTTCAAGGATGCTCGCCCGTTGGCACTTGCGCGTGACCTGTCCC
Organism: Alphaproteobacteria bacterium; assembly: GCA_018830445.1. Lineage (GTDB taxonomy): Bacteria > Pseudomonadota > Alphaproteobacteria > Rhizobiales > Hyphomicrobiaceae > Filomicrobium. The sequence goes on from JAHJSN010000088.1 coordinate 21,816, forward strand.
AGCCGAAAGCAATCCAGCCCCGGGTCGAGGTCGCACAGCAGCCGGACGCCCATCCAGCAGAATCGATTTCAACCGACTTCATCGCCCAGGCGATCGAGAGGGTGCCAGCCGCAACTCGAACGTCCCCAGCAAAGCAGGTCGCAGGAGCTACGACAGGGGCCGATGCGCCAGGTTTTGACGTGCCAGGTTTTGATGTGCCAGGTTTTGATGTGCCAGGTTTTGATGTGCCAGGTTTTGATGTGAATGAGATCCGCAAGCGACTTGAACAGTCTCCCGCCGCTCCTCCCGCTAACGCGGGCCGAGGTCCCTACATGGCCCTCGGCGCGGGATCTGCTCAACGATAGGCTTGCGCGGATGCCACCGTTCCACACGACTTTAGGACATGCCTATCCCCTTCAAACCGGCGCATCGTATCTTGGCTGTCCTCCGCAATTGAACAAACAACTCCATGGCCGCCCGTCGTGGCGAAGCCGCGCCTCCGGCACAAGGGCTGCCATCCAGGGCGAATTTCGCAGGCCGTCACGGATGCCGCCCCTGGATGGCCGGTTCAAGACCGGCCATGGAGCGGGTCGGTTAGCCGCCGCCCCGCCTCCTACACCACCTCCCGGGACGCGGCCGCATGACTTTAGGAAGTGTGGACGAACAAGGAAAGCGGTGGGCATGTATGGACGGCGCCTGGATTGCAAGTGGGTTGTGGCGTTTCAGCGAGGTGCTCGGGTGCAAGTCATGTATCCGGCCTGTCACGCAGCGTCTCTGGCTGCTGGCCTTGATGATATCCGCTGACAGGTCCCAATCATCCGAACGCGGTGCTGTTCCGCTTGCCCACTGGCGGGTTTTCCTGTCCTCGGCTCGAACCTCTCCCATCAACTCCACTTCACCCTTGCAATACGTTCGGCGGTCGCATTGGCTGCCGCCGGTTCGTCAAGCTCCCATTGCCGAGCCACCTGCCGGGCTCGCCGAGCATTCCGGTGCCCGATATGTCTCGCCGCGCGCCAGAACCGCCCAGGCGATACGTGCGGTTCTGTTGGCGAGCGCCACCGCCACGACCTTTGCCGGCCTGCGCGCCAGCAACTGAGCGATCCACGGGTATTTGCCAGGATTGCTGCGGGCCTGGCGCACGACGGCGGAAGCGCCAACCACCAGGAGCTTGCGCAGATAGCGGTCGCCCTGCTTTGAGATGCCGCCGAGCCGCGCCTTTCCGCCGCTTGAGTTCTGCCGCGGCACCAGCCCGATCCAGGCGGCCAGATCCCGCCCGGATTTGAACGCGGACGGGTCGGTAACGGTCGCTGTAATGGCTGTGGCGATGAGAGGCCCAATGCCTGGGATCGTCGCCAGCCGCATGCTCTCTTTGCTGGCGCGGTGCTGCACTTGGATGATTTTGTCGAGCGCGCCGATTTCCTGCTGCAGGCTTTGCAGTTGCCGCACGAGCGGGATAAGCGCTGCACGCGCGTTCGGCGGCAAGGCCTCACCGCCCTCTGCCGCGACGAACCCGATCAGCTTCGCGAGCCCCTCCCGCCCCTGCGCCGCGACGAGCCCCAGTTCGGCAAGATGCGCGCGCAAGGCGTTGATCAATCGCGTGCGCTGGCCGATCAGGAGATCGCGGCTGCGGTGCGCCATCAACGCTGCCTGGTTTTCGACCGGCTTGACCGGCACGAACCGCATCGAAGGCCGCCCCACCGCTTCGCAAATCGCGGCGGCATCGGCCGCATCGTTCTTGCCGCGCCTCACGTAGGGCTTCACGTAGGCCGGCGGGATCAACCGGACTTCGTGGCCGAGCTTGATGAGTTCGCGCGCCCAATGATGCGCGGTGGCGCACGCCTCCATTCCGACGAGGCATGGGTCGAGCTTGGCGAAGAAGGCGAGCACCTGCCCGCGCCGTATCGCCTTGTTGACAACAACCTGACCGGTCGCATCGACGCAGTGAACCTGGAAAACCGACTTGGCAAGATCGAGTCCGATGGTGGTAATGTGCATGTGGACGGCCCCTCTGGTGATTCGTTGACGACAACCACCCTATGGCACTCAGATGCCGCGCGAGGGCGCCGTCCACACCAGCATCCGAAGGCGCAAACAAAAGAGTATACTCTTACGCTTACTCTTCGCTGACGCCGTACCGATGCAAATCCATTCCGTAGATCTGCAGCCAGGTCTTGGCGTCGTCCATGCGCGGAACAGCCCGGTCGACAAGGGCCCAGAACCTGGGGCCATGGTTCATCTCGCGCAGGTGCGCGACTTCGTGGGCGGCAACATAGTCGAGCACGAACGGCGGCGCCATGACGAGCCGCCAAGAGAACGATAGCGCCCCCGTCGACGAGCACGAGCCCCAGCGGCTTGTTTGATCGCGGATCGCAAGCTTCTTGGCACGCACACCGAGTCTTTGGGCGTGCTGCAAGACTCTCCCGTCCAGATCGCGCCGGGCCTGTTTGAAGAGCCAGTTTCGCAGCCGCTGTGGACCGTTATCGCCGTCGACCGCGACGCGGATTTCACGATACCCGCGTGCCGGTCTGTGGATATGAACGACACCTTTACCGCGCTGCGGTGTGACGTAAACAATCCTGTGCGGAACGCCGCGCAGCGGCATCATCTGCCGGTGTGAAAACGGGACCGGTTCGGGCAGTGTCCCGAGCCGTTCCTTGACCCAGTCGATATGCCTGTGAACGAACGAACCGGCTTCGCCGATGTCGCACTGCTTTGGCAAGGTGACGATGACCGCGCGCCGGGTTCGGCTCACACGCAAAGTGAGCCGCCGCGCTTTCGGATGTCGCCGGATCTCGACGGGCGCACCGAGGTCGCCGAGGCGGGGGTCGTCGAGTGGGACAGCCCTATGTTCGTCTGAAGGCCGCGGCATTGAAAACCCTTGATAGCGACGGGCGCTGGTTGGTGTCGGAAGAACGGTATCGGAAGCGGGCGGGGAAACAGCCAGCGAGGGGCGAAAGGCCCTCGAAACGCATGTCTTCGAAACAGCTTCCAAACCGAACGGATAGTGAAGTCTAGAACCAAGAAACGCCTCGCGCCAGCGACTTCCGCGAACAACATTTCTGGCAGATGCAACCAGTGCAATATTGCATCGAGGATTTCCTGCATCACGGACCATCGAGGGCACGGCACACATAAAATAATTAAGTTACAATAAGTTAGCTACAAACCTAGCTTTCAAGCAACTGTGCCATTAAAGTAACAGTTGTTGCAATTATGCCAACAAATTGACTCGCAATATGCTTGACAACGAATCGAATCGAGGGGTGGCGAATCGTTGTATCAGACCCCGGAGTTCCGCCGTGGTCCAAACACCCCTTCGATCATCATCTGCGATGCCAGTGCCCACATGCGGAACGGGGCCAAAAGCATCGCACTGGACATGCTTTCGTCTTCCTGCCCGGCTTCGTTGTTTGCCGCGCTGTAGGCATCGTGCGAACCGGCCGGCAGCCCGTGCGCCTTGAGCCTCGCGCTCATCGGATCAGGGCTGGCGTCGTTGGCCGGCGAGAAGGTGAACGCGACATCGGAAATCTCGCAGTCCGATCCGTGCGCGGCGGGCTTTGCCACCGCTTCTGCGTAGACCGGCATCTCGGCAATCAATGCAGCTCTCGAGTCGTAGGCTCGGACGAACTGCGTGATGCGTGGTGCGATCTCGTTGCGAAACTTCGAGCCGTTGAAGATCCCGTAGTGCCCGACGCCTTTCACCTCGTAGTGCGACTTGAGATGATTCGGCAGCGACGGCGTCATCGCGTGCGCCGCGCGGCACTGTCCAAGCCCGGTGATGTCATCGTGCTCGCCTTCGATGGTCATGATCGGGATCCGGCAGATGGCGCTGGTGTCAACCCGGCGGCCCCTGTGCATCATCACGCCTTTCGGCAGGTCATGGCGGATGAACACGGTATCGATCGTCTGCAAGTAGAACTCGGCCGTCAGGTCCATGACGGATAGGTATTCGTCGTAGAATGCGCGGTGCTTGCCGGCGGAGTCGCAATCGCCGTGCACGAGGTGCAGGAACAGGTCCTTGTGCGCCGTCATGTGGCGGTCGAGGTTCATCGTCATGAACCCGGTCAGCTGCAGGAAGCCGGGATAAACCGCCCTGCCGTAGCCGAGGTTCGTCCAGGGCACCACTTCGATCACGTTGTGCGCGAACCAGTCGATACTTTTTTCTTCGGCAAGCTCGTTGACGGCGGTCGGATTGATGCGGGTGTCAAGCGGTCCGCCCGCCAGCGTCAGCGTTGCCGGCACGCATGGATCACCGTCTTCCTCCATCAGCGAAATCGCCGCCATCACCGGCACCGCGGGCTGACAGACCGCGAATACATGCACGTCCCCGCCGAAATGGTGGAGCATTTCGATCATGTAATCGATGTAGGAGTCGAGATCGAACCGCCCGGCGGCAAGCGGGATCGTGCGCGCGTCCTGCCAGTCGGTGATGTAGACGTCGTGATCGGGTAGGAAGCGCTCGACGGTGCCTCTGAGCAGCGTTGCGTAGTGCCCCGACATCGGCGCCACGATCAGTATTCTGGGATCGCGGCCTGCCCTTTCGCTATCTATGCCCCTGCGGAACCGGACGAGCCGGCAAAACGGCCGCTGCCAGACGACTTCTTCGCAAACCGGCACCCGCTCGCCGTCGACCCGCGTCGACTCGATGCCGAACGACGGCCTGCCGTACCGCCGCGTGGTCCGCTCGAACACTTCGCAGGCTGCTGCGGCGTGCCGGCCCATCGAGGTGTGCGCCAGCGGATTGAACGGGTTTTCAAAGAAAGCCTGCGTATTGCCCGCCGCAGCGCGCGCCGGCCTGACTGCGGCGTGGCTGAGTTCATACCAATGATAGAGCACTGCGTGCCGTCCCCCTTGCACCTTGCAGCGTCACGCCGGTCTTAATCGGCTGCCGCCCCCGTTCAGAAAAAAGTCGTGTCCCGTCGTGCTCCCCGCAGCTAAAGTATTGTGACTCCATGCCGCACAGTGGACGGCTTGTCCGCTGACGACTTTTTGCCCCCTTCAGTAAGATTGCCCTGATTCGGGTTGCTGAGGGAACGGTAATCGGCGGGCGGGGCAAACCGGCAGTGCGTCGCCAACGCTGCGCAAATCAAGGCTTTTGTCTCGCCAGCAGGTATCGTTGCGGGGCCGCCGCACGCGGCTCGCTTTCCAACATCGCCTCCATGTGCTGTATCAATGGCTTGGTGGCCTTGCCCGGTTTGGAGCCGCGTGCCGGCAAGGAACGCCGACGAGTGCTCGGTCTACGCGCGGCCCGCGATACTCCGATGAAACAAGTTCACGAACCGCCAGCCAGAGATAACGAGCTTGCCAAGTAAGTCTCCGACAATCGATTTTCCCGGTGTGCGTAATCACCCGGGCCGCAATGTCCGCCTGGCGACTATCGTGCGCCTGCGCTGGATCGCAGTGGTCGGCCAGTTGCTGACGCTTGCCTTCGTTCATTTCTGGCTTGGTTTTGAACTGCCGCTGGCCTACTGCATGGCGCTTGTCGCACTTTCCGCCTGGCTCAACGTCTTCCTCGTTATCCAGTTTCCTCCCCGCCACCGCCTGACCGCTGCATTTGCCGCCACGCTGCTGACCTACGACATGCTGCAACTTGCGGTGCTGCTGTATTTCACCGGCGGTATCGGCAACCCGTTCGTCCTGCTCATCGTGGCGCCTTGCATTGTGTCGGCGGCAACGCTGCCGGTCACGTACACGGTTGCGATTTGCGCGCTGACTCTGCTCTGCACCTACGGCCTGACTTACGAATACTGGCCGATGCCCTGGTACAGCGGCATCCGCTTCGAGCTGCCGTTGCTTTACAAGACGGGCATTCTCGCGTCGGTCGGCACCGGACTGCTGTTCGTCGCCTTCTATGTCCGCCGCCTTGCCCATGAGGGCCGCGAGATGTCCGCCGCTCTGGCCGCCACCGAACTGATCCTCGCCCGTGAGCAGAAGCTCCACGCACTCGACGGTCTGGCAGCCGCGGCGGCCCATGAACTGGGCACGCCGTTGTCTACGATCTATTTGATCGCCCGTGAGTTGCAGCGTGACCTGGGTCCGGATCATTCACATGCCGAGGACTTGGCTTTGCTCCAGTCCCAGTCCGACCGCTGCCGGGAAATCCTCAAGAAACTCACCCGCAAGCCGGACGCGCAGGACCCGATGCATCAATCCGTGTCGATTCTGGAGGTTTTGAGCGACGCAGCCGCCCCATACCTCGAATTGGGCAAGAAGGTCTCGATTTCCGGTTCGGCGGTTGAAGGAGCGCAGGCTCAGGCGGCTGCGGAGCCGATCGGGTTGCGCCAGCCTGGGCTCCATTATGGACTTGGCAACATCATCGAAAATGCGGTCGATTTCGCCAAGACCGAGGTTGACATCAAGGCCAGTTGGGATGGCAGTAAGGTCATCGTCGAGATCGTTGACGACGGCCCTGGCTTCAAACCGGAATTGATGGATTCGATCGGCGATCCCTATGTAACGACCCGCGGCGCGGGGTCCGGCAAGGCCGCCAAGGAAGCTTCCGGTCTGGGCCTCGGCTTCTTTATCGCCAAGACGCTGCTGGAGCGGTCCGGAGCAGTCGTCGAACTCGAAAACCGCCGCGCGCCTGAAACCGGCGCAAGGGTCCGCCTGACCTGGCCGCGCGGGGCTTTCGCGGCACCCGAAGGCTGGCGTGCCCATATAGGTAGTATACGCGATGCCGCGGAATGATTGTAATGTCTGTCGAACAAACGTTTTACTTAGACTGACGAAGGACTTGGCCTGAGCGGCCCAATCGTTATGCTCGCAAGAATCTAAAGAGGACGAGGATTGTGGAAAACAACGACGAAGACCTTTCCTTTAAACAGGACGAATTGCCCGAGGATGCCTCGCTTGTCATCGTCGACGACGACAAGGCATTTCTGCAGCGTCTCGGCCGTGCCATGGAACAGCGTGGCTTCAAGGTGCGCATGGCCGATACGGTCGCCGAAGGCTTGGAGTTGATCCGCCAGGAACCGCCCGCGTTCGCCGTCTGCGACATGCGCCTCGACGACGGCAACGGCCTCGAACTGATTTCGGAGCTGGGCAAGGTTCGCCCCAACGCCCGCGCCATTGTGCTGACCGGCTACGGCAATATCGCGACCGCGGTCAGCGCCGTGAAGCTCGGCGCGGTCGATTATCTTGCCAAGCCGGCCGATGCCGACGAGGTGACCGACGCCCTGCTGGCGCCGGCAAACTCGAAGGCAGCGCCGCCCGAAAACCCGATGTCGGCCGACCGCGTCCGCTGGGAGCACATCCAGCGCGTTTATGAGCTTTGCAACCGCAACGTCTCCGAAACCGCAAGACGCCTCAATATGCATCGCCGCACGCTGCAACGAATTCTCGCCAAGCGCGCGCCGAAATAGCCCAACACCGGCTTGTCGAGTGTTGGCAAAAAAGTCGGCCCAACACCGGCTTGCATCTGACGCAAGCTCGCGTCCACAACACCGGCTTGCCGGCGGCCGGGCAAGCACGGCTTAGTTGCGCTTCGTACCGCAGCGATGCCGGTGTTAACGCACCGGCAACCCTGACCCTCGTCAGGCAATCGGTTTTGCCGCTTTCTTTACTTTGCCTGTCCCACCCTGACGCCCATTCGCCAGCACGATTATGGGCGCGAGGACGTGGGAGAATGGCATGTTGCCTCCGAAAGCTGATCGATCGACCGAATCGCATTTCGCGCAGGACCAGCGCGGCACCATAGCTGTGTTGTTCGCGCTGATGCTCGTGCCCATCCTCGGTATCGTGTTCGGCGGTATCGACTACAGTCGCGCGCTGTCGGTACGAAACCAGCTGCAGACCGCAGTCGATGCGGCCGCCAGGAGTGCCGCCGGCCGGCTGGGTGAGGGCGCGGCAAAAGCCGAAGGCGCTTTCAAGGCCGCGTTTGTCGCCAATCTTCCCGACGAACTTAAAGAACAGCCCTACGACTTGAGCATAACCGGCAACGGCAAAAAGCTGACTGTTGAAATCGCCGCCAGCGTTCCCACCACGATGGTTGCGCTGTTCGGGCTGACAAAACTGGATGTCGGCGTTGCCGCCATTGCCGAGCGCCCCGAGCCCGCACTCGTCGCCGGTGGCAAGGGCGGCTCCGCCCTCGATGCGTTCCCCGACAATGCCGAAGGCGCCCGCGCCCGCGCCGAAGTTGAGCGCGCGTTGCGCTCCGCAGGCCTGCCGCCGCCGCAAGCACCCGATCAGCAGGAAATCGAAGCAGCCCGGCGGCAGATGCAACAAGCCATGCGGTCGATGGGCCTGCCTGCAAACCTGGCCGGCAGCGGCGAACTTCCCGATCCGGCCGAACTGGAACGCATTGAGCGTCAGATCCTCCAGGAACTGAGCCGATTGCGGTTCTAGTGTTCCGGGCTGACAATTGATTCCCGGGTGGAGGTCGTCAAATGTTTGTGAATCCAAAACACAATCAAAAGGTTGCCTAATGTTCCGGGCTGAGTGTTCCGGGCTGACATTCAGGTACCCGGCAGGGAACCAAGTGTCGGGGCCGGAACACTAGCGCACCAGGAATAGCGGGCTCTCGAGCGCCGTCGTCAGCGCCTTGAGATCGTCCGCCGGGACCATCAAACCGCCGAACCGCGAAATAACGAATCCGGCACTCAGCCTCCGCAGGGCTTCGGCAATGACGGATGGCTCGCCGCGCGCGGGCGGCGCCAGCACGAACCTCGGTTCGGGGCCATGCGCCAAAACAAGCCGCGCCTGCCCTTCCAGCCATTCCAGTTCGTCGCTCGTGTTGCCCGCCAGCAGCGCGATAATCCCCTCCTGTGAGGGGTTCGCCATGGCGAGCCGTTCCGCCGTGCGCATCATGCTGATGAGGCGGTCGGGCTCCTCAACGACGACAACCACCGGCCCTCGTGATCTTCGCGACCTCGGTCCGATTATCACGACACCTGTCGCATCGCGGACGGTAAACAGGATATCGCTGAGTGCCATGCCGCTGCGCGCGTTGAGCGGCTCTTCCATGACGATCACGTTCCATGGCCCGGCGCGCGCACATGCACGTGCCAGTGCCGTCAACGGTTCGTCGCGCACCCGGGTCGCATAGGCTCGCGCCTGATATTTTTTCGCCACCGCCTGCATGCGCCTTTGCACCGCGCGAAATGCGGAACTGAATTCTTCTTCAAGCGCCGCAATCGAAAGATCGCGTGATGCGCGACCGTTGAACGCGACCTCGCGCGTGAATGAATAGCCGGTCAGATCGATGAGCTGGAGGTCTTCGATGAACAGCCCTTCGATGTCCGATCCGAACGCCTGGGCGATCCGTGCGGCGGCTTCGAACGCCGCTTCGCTCGCCGGTGCGCCGCAGCTCAGCCGCAACACGACCCGCCCGCGTGCCTCACCCGAAGAAGCGACGTGACCGATCATGACGAAGCCTCGCCGCTGAGCGCCTGTTGCATCATCGCGCCGGACGCTTTCGCCCGTTCCGCGAAGACCTTGAGTTTTTCTTCGACCCGTTGATACACGCTCCCGTCGGGAAACGCTCCGTCACCGCCCCGGACTCCTGCGGGCATGCCGGTCAGGATCTCGATGCCCTCGGCAATCGTCTTCACTGGCCATACGCTGAACTGATCGTTGCGCACGGCTTCCACGACATCCTCGCGCAGCATCAGGTGCTGGACGTTCGCAGCCGGGATGATGACGCCCTGCCGTCCGTCGAGGCCGCGCACCTTGCAGACGTCGAAGAAGCCTTCGATCTTCTCGTTGACGCCGCCGATGGCCTGCACCTCGCCGAGCTGGTTGACCGATCCGGTAACGGCAATTCCCTGGCGGATGGGCACATCCGAGAGCGCCGATAGCAGCGCATAGAGCTCCGTTGACGAAGCGCTGTCGCCCTCGACCCCGCCGTAGGACTGCTCGAACACCAGCGAAGCCGACAGCGCCAATGGTCTGTCCTGCGCGAACATGCCGGCAAGATAGCCCCACAGGATCATCACGCCTTTCGAATGCAGCGGCCCGCCGAGCTTCGCTTCCCGCTCTATATCGACCACCCGTCCGGCGCCGAACCGCACGCGCGCCGTGATCCGGCTGGGCCGCCCGAACGCGAATGTGCCGAGCTGCAGTACGGAAAGCCCGTTGATCTGCCCGACCTTGCGGCCTTCGGTGTCGACCAGCACGATGCCACGCTCGAACGTCTCCTGATCGCGGTCGCGCAATCTGTCGGCGCGCTGCACCTGCTCGTCGATGGCGCGGCGCACGTCTTCGCGCGTCGTCATCTCGCGTTCCGACTGCTTGGCCCAGTAGTCGGCTTCCCGGACGATATCCCCGATCCGCGACACTTCGATGGTAAGCTTGTCCCTGTCGCGCGCCATTCGGCTGCCTTCCTCGATCACACCGGCCACCGCGCCGGCGTCGAGGGGCTGCAATCCGAATTCGCCGACGATTGCAGCGATCAGCCGCGCGTACATTTCTGCGTTCTCTTTGGTCCGCGCGATGGTGTCGTCGAAGTCGGCCTGGACCTTGAACAGCTCCTGGAATTCCGGATCGTGTCTGGCGAGCAGATAATAGAGTTCCCGGTCGCCGAACAGGACCACCTTGACGTCGAGAGGAATGGGTTCGGGATCGAGCGTCTGCGTCGAGACGAGGCCAAGGCTCTCGACGGGCTGTTCGAGGCGGATGGCTTTGGTCTTGAGCGCCCGCTTCAAGGCCTCCCACGCAAACGGTGATGTGATGAGCTTGCGGGCGTCGACAAGCAGCGTGCCGCCGTTGGCTTTGTGCAGCGCGCCGGGCTTGATCAGCAGGAAATCCGTGACGAGTGCTCCCATGTGGGCGAGGTGTTCGACGCGCCCGATCACATTGCCGAGTGTCGGATTGGACTCCTCGATGACCGGCGCACCGGCTTCCCCGGCATCGTGGACAACGACTGAGTTGACCATGTAGCGGCGGAACCGGGAATCGCGCGAAGAATCGACGGGCTGGACTGTAAAGGCGTCCTGCTCGTGGCTCGGGTCCGCAAGGAACAACTGCGCGTTCACCACCAGATCGTTCCGCACGGCATTGAGGTAATCGAGCACGTCCCCGTCTTTTCCGAACGCCGCGACGATGTCGTCGAGGGCGTCTTTGACGACCGCCGAGGCGATTTCCTCGTTGAGCGTGCGCAGGTGGTGACGCCGCTCCTTGTCGGCGCGCGGCACGTCGGCAAGTATCGCCTGCAGCTCCACCTGCAATTCCTCGATGGTTCTGCGCACTTCCTCCTGCATCGACGGAGGCACGGCCGAAAACGCTTCCGGCTTGACCACCTTTCCTTCCAGCATCGGCGCCAGCGTAAAGCCGAGCGGCGTCCGCAACAGCGCCACGCCATGTTCCTCGGCCTTCTGCCCGAGCGCCTGCAACTGCTCTTCGGTGCGTCCCCCATACTCGGCGTCGAGTGCCCGCGCGCGCGCCTGATAGTCCTCGCTTTCGAACGCGGCGGGAAGTGCCGCGAGGATCTCATCGACCGCGGCGACCATGGCCTTTTCGAATGGCCGCCCACGGCCGGACTTGAGCTGCAACGCGATCGGCTTGTTCGGGTCGTCGAAATTGTTGACGTACACCCAGTCGCAAGGCACCGGCGCGCTTGCCGCGAGCGCCGACAGCTGCGCGCGGACTGCCGCACTCTTGCCGGAAGCATCGGGTCCGAGAACGAAGATGTTGTAGTCGTTGCTCTTCATCCCCGCGCCGAAGCTCAACGCCCTCGTCGCGCGCTCCTGCCCGATGAGCCCGGTAAGCGGTTCGAGTTCGGCGGTCGTTTTGAAGCTGAGCGTGGCCGGATCGACCGTGCGCCTCAGTTCGCCGGCGGCCAGCGCCTTCACGGTCCGCGCCTCTGGCTGGCTGTTGCCGGTTATTGCCGGCACGGCTTCCGGGTTGGCCGGTTGGCTTTTTTTATTTTCCTTGTCGGTCTTTTTTCCCAGCCTGAAAATCACGTTCCCGTCCCCTGTTCTCAATCTCCGCCGGCTGCACCGATGCCAGTTCCCCTCGGCGCTTCAATTTCCGCAACCGGCCTTGACGGCGGCCACGGGGATGCCGCAGCGTGTTGACCCGCATTCCTGTGAGAAAGGCGGGTAGTGATCATATGTGTCTCAACGAATTTAGGGCGCTTCCATGACCTTCCGGGCCAATAATCCATTGGGACCCGCCGAAAACCCGCCGGACGACGGCCGCCAGTCGGAGGCCGCCAATGATATTGCCCGCGGAATAACCCGCATTCTACGCGCCTACGGCCTCGTTGCCTTGCGTGAAGTCACCCTGCCGAACGGCCGCCGCGCAGACGTCTTGGGGCTCTCCGACAAGGGCGAATTGTGGATCATGGAAATCAAGTCGTCGGTGGCCGATTTCCGCGCCGATAACAAATGGCGCGACTATCAGGAATTCTGCGACCGCTTCTTTTTCGCCGTCGCCCCCGATTTCCCGGTCGAGATTCTGCCCGCCGAAACCGGGCTCGTCCTCGCCGACCGCTTCGGCGGCGAAATTGGCAGGCGGGCTGAGCAGGTGCCGCTGCCTGCCGCCCGCCGCAAGGCGCTCACCTTGCTTTTCGCCCGCACCGCCGCCGCGCGCCTCTCCTACCTCCATGACCCCGACCTCGTTTCCCGCATCGATGCCTTCAAGGCGTGATGCGGCAAGCCACCGGCGTCAACGGGCGACCACGTAGCCTCGCTGCAGATTACCGGGCCGCAGTTCGTCCGGTTATGCATTGCGACCAGACGCAGGAGTGATGGAGGCGCCGTGGGCCGGGCTCAGTCCCATCTGCCGGAAGTCCGCCACCCCGCGCTGCGATGCGCAGGCCGGAAACTGAGTTATCCGCTCAAAGGAAAATGCCGAAACCGGTCGCGCAATCGATCAAGAATGACTTTGATCGGAATGATATCAGAAAAACGACTTACATAAGAATTTCCATATTTTTTTCCCCTGTTTGGTAAATAACCAAGATCAATTGACGCGCGTCAAAGTCAGGCAATAGGCGACTTTGGTTGGATATGGATGTCACCAAATTTTGTGAGATTCATTATGCCCTCGTCATTCTCCCGCAAGGTTGAAGAAGAAAGTCTTCCCAATTGGGGTGCCGCAGCTCTTCGCAAGGTGCTTCTAGGCTGCCTGATGGCGGTCGCATTATTCGTCAGCTTCAGCGGCGCGCCAAGAGCGCAGGAAGGCGCGATCAGGCCCGGTGAGTCGTTCGTGACGCGCTTTTCAGGAACGACCGGAACAGGCGCCGCTGCGGCAATCGACACCAATGGGACGGTCGGCAGCATCATCGATCTGCGCGCGCCAGGGCAGCCGCCTCAGGGGCAGCACTGGCTCAATGAACCTCAACGCAACCCCGTTACCGCAGCGCAGGTCGGTCAGATTTTCGGCGTCACGCTCGATGATGAGGAAGCGCCCAACATCTACGTCACGGCAACCTCAGCGTTTGGATTGCACCGCAACGCCGCCGGCAATGGCTGGATGAACGGCATGTGGGGAGAAGGTGGCGGTCCGGGCACTGTCTACAGGCTCAGCCCGCAAAACGACTATAAGCCGGAAGTCTTCGCAACGGTGACGCTCGATGGGCGCGAAAACACCGGCGCAGCACTCGGCAACATAGCTTACGATCGCTGGAACAAGCAGCTGTTCGTCTCCGATCTCGAAACAGGCATGATCCACAGGATCAGCGTTGCGGACGGCAGTGATCAGGGACATTTCGACCACGGCAGCACCGCGCGCGCCAGCTTCTTCGATGCAGAGGCCGGCGCCGAGGCGTCCTTGCCCGTGGTCGCTTTCGACGCTTCGAGCTCCGCGCAAACATCCAGCTGCATTGCCGGCGATTTCGACAACAACCCCGATTGTTGGAACGTGGCTGATTTCCGTCGCCGCGTCTGGGGGCTGGGCGTGCGCCAGGATCCGGAATCCGCAGAGGTGAGGCTCTATTACGCTGTCTGGTCGAGCGACGGACTGGGCAACAGTGCGTTTGCCGGGGCCGATGAGAATGACAAGAAGAATTCAATCTGGTCGATCGCCCTGAAGGAAGATGGGAGCTTCGAAGCAACCTCCGTTGTCCGTGAGTTCTTCTTGCCGGAGTTCTTCGCATCCCCTCCTCAAGCTGGAAAGAGCCATCCTGTAACGGACATCGCCTTCCCGCAATGTATCGACCAGAACGTCATGATCGTCTCCGAGAGGGGCGGCCTGCTCAATCTGGGGCTCGATGCCGAAAACGCATTTTCCAGGCCGCACGAGAGTCGCACGCTTCGCTATACGAGCGAGGTAGATGGCTCGTGGGTGCTGGAGGGCCGCTATCCTGTCGGCCACTACGCGCGCGCAGACCGCGAGGAACCGAAGATCCGTGCGAACTCCTCCGGCGGTGTCGATTTCGGCTATGGCTATTCATCGCGTTGGCGTGTCGATCCGAATAAGCCGGACGAATTCGTCTGGATGACGGGCGATGCCCTCTGCGCACCGTTCGCCGGCTGCTACAATCCTGCGACCGGCCGTTACGAAGACGGCTCGCATGTCCACGGGATCCAAGGCAATGCTGCGGATGCCTTCAAGGCAGAAGGCGCCGCGGATGCCGAAACCGCCTTCACACCGCTTCCCGCCTGGATGGTCGATACCGATATCAACGTCGACAACTCCAACGCGCCGATCATGTCCACTCTGACGCGCAACGACGCAACCCGGATCGGCGACATCGCGATCTATCAATCCTGTGAAGCCGGCAAGATTGAAGATGATGCCGCTGAGATCGAAGCGCCGCCGGTTGAAGGTGATGAACCGCCTGAGATCGTCGAGCCGCCTCCAGGTGATGGCGTCCCGCCAGGTGACGACGAACTGCCACCGGACCTTGAGAAGCAAAAGACCGGCCCAGCCGAGTGCTTCGAAGCCGGGGTGTGCACATTCACGGTTACGATCACCAATAACGGTCCAGGCATCTGGAGCGGCCCGCTCTTCGAGCACGACACTCTGCCGCCCGGTTCGACACTCGTGGACTATGGACCGCAACCCGACTGGCTGTGTACCCAGGCCGGCGACGGCGTCGACTGCGAGCACGCACCCGTGGTCCTCAATCCCGGCGATGCGGTCACTCTTACTCTCAACGTCTTGCTGCCGCCAGGCATGGTCGGGCAGGTCGAAAACTGCATTTTCGACGTTTGGCATCCCGAAGGTGAGAACGACGACCCCGTCGTTATCGAAGCCGTCGAGCAAAGGCTCAACGCGCTCGGCTTCAACCCTGGTCCTATCGATGGTGTCCTCGACCCGCAGACGGTAACGGCCATCACGGATTACCAGAATGCCAACGGCTTGGATCCGACGGGGACTGTGACCGACGAACTGCGCGATGCGCTGTTCCCGGATATGGCCGGTCTGTCGGGCGATGCCGATCCGACGAACGACTCGGATTGTCACTCGGTTGAGGTCATCCCGCACGGACCTCCGCCACCCGCGCCGCCGGTCATCGCTCCTGTACCGCCGCCGGTCGTCCCGCCGCCACCGCCTCCGCCGATTGGTCCGACAGGCACGCGTGCCGCGCAGTGCGACGATACGGTTCGTCAGGGCGGCGACCAGCCGGAAGCCATCGAGATCGACCTGGGAGGGCGACAGGGACAGGCCACGTTCGAGTGGAACATGGTCTCGGTCAAGGACCAGATGCGGGTCTTCTTAGACGGCACGCTGGTCTACGATACCCAGTGTGTTTCGGGGACCGGCTCACAGCCCTTCCCGGTTCCGCCGGGTTCCCAAAGTGTCCGCGTCGAGGTCAATCCGAACTGTGAAGGCACGACGTCGACGGTCTGGGACTTCAAGGTGCTCTGTCCGCCGGAAATCTCCCCTCAACCGCTGGTCCTGCCGACACCGCCTCCACCCCCGCCACCGGTCGTACTGCAGCCGGTGCCGCCACCGGTGATCTTCGACGATCCAGGCCCGGTTCGCTGCCCCGTTGGCACCATCCGCCGCTATGGCGTCTGCGTACCGATCATCCGCCGCTGCCCGCCCGGCTCCGTGCTTCGCCATGACCGCTGCGTCCGCATCGTGCGGGTGTGCCCGCCGGGGACGATCAAGCGCCACGGCCGCTGCATCACGGTCACGCGCAAATGCCCGCCTGGGACCATCAAGCGCGGCACCCGCTGCGTGCAAGTAGAGCGTCATTGCCCGAAGGGCACCGTGCTTCGCAACGGTCGCTGCGTAAAGACCATCCGGAAATGTCCGGAAGGCACGGCCCTGCGCCACGGCCGCTGCGTGACGGTTGCGCGGCACTGCCCGAAAGGCACGGTCCGGCGTGGCAACCGTTGTGTGAAGGTAACGCGTAATTGCCCGAAAGGGACCGTGCTGCGTCGCGGTCGGTGTGTCAAAGCCACCAAACCGGCCGTCAGGCACTGCCCCAAGGGCACCGTCCGGCGCGGCAACCGTTGTGTCAGGGTCAAGCCGGCCGTCAGGCATTGCCCACGCGGCACGGTACGTCGCGGCAACAAGTGCGTGCGGATTAAGAAGCAGACCATACGCAGATGCCCCGCTGGCACCGTCCGCCGCGGCAACCGCTGCATCCGCATCGTCAAGAAACGCCAGAAGAAGGCAGCGTGTCCACGCGGTATGGTCCGCCGCGGCAACCGCTGCGTCCGTATCAAACGATAGTACGGGTTCGACATGATCGAGCGAGGCCTCCCGACCTCCACGACCCACTCGGGAAATGACACGCAGCGCGTTACCGCCGGAGGAAGATCGGCAACGTGCTCGGGCCAGTAAGTTACCAGATCTGCTACTTGAGGGAGATAGCCCAATGAAGTCGACGCATAAGTTTGCAGCCGCTGCGCTGTTCGCCGCTGTGATGTTTCTGCCGCACACCCTGACCGCACAACAAAGCGATGCGCCCGCCCCCGTCGAGGACCCGGCTATAGAGGAGGAACTCGAGATCTCCGGCGAAGAGGAATTCGTGCGCTACTGCAGCGTTTGCCATGGCCTCGATGCCAAAGGCAAAGGACCGCTGGCTGCCAACTTGAAGACACCGCCAGCCGATCTCACCCAGATATCGAAGAGGAATAACGGTGGCTTTCCGTTGGGCAAGGTGGCCGATATTATTCGCAACGGCGGAAATCTGAGCGGCCACGGTTCTACCGACATGCCCGCCTGGGGCGAAGCCTTCCGCGACCACGAGGAGCCGATCATGGTCAGTGCATTGATTTTCGAATTGGCCTTGTTCCTGGAAAGCATCCAGGAGCGGTGACGCCGCAAGTTTTTCGTTTTGGCGTCTGCGTTAAATCTGGCGTTTCTCCGGGGGGGGGGGGGGGGGCGAAATAATGGTACGAACCGGGGACATCCCTGACAGAATAGACCGGCCATTCCACCGCCGCCATGGCGTCACCCTTGCATCGCTCGCCGATGTTTCGGATACTCACCCTCTTGGATTGAACAAAAGACGGTAAGCCGGCACCGCAGCAATGCGCGCCGGGGAAAGCCCGGGATCGGCTCGCCGTAGTGGGAGGAGACCCTCAAATATGACCGATAAGGCCTGCGACGCTTGCAAACTGCCGCCGTTCCCGCCGGAAATCGAGCGCGACGCGGACACCGGCCTGCCGACCGGCTGGTTCGTTCGCCGTGTTGCCGGCCGCACTTTCACGTTGTGCGAGTGCTGCGGCGACATCCGCCACTTCAAGGGCGGCGTTTCGCTATACCTGCAGGAAAACCTTGGACTGGCGGAGCATGCCAAATGCGAGTTTGATGAAACTCCAGGGTCTGGCCTGCATCGCATGCGGACAGCTCGCCGATAACGTCTCCAGCCCCAAGGAGGGCAAGTGCCATGACCAAGGTCTGCTGCGATGCCTGCAAGCAAGAGGTCGAACTTGCCGTCAACGGTCCAACGACGCTTAAGAATGCGCTGCCGCGCGGCTGGCGTCCCCGGCGGATCGACGGCCGCGTCTACATCCTCTGCGATGTCTGCGGCAATCTCCGCCAGTTCGTCGGCGGCCTCTCGCCCTACCTTCTGGACCGGCTGGGCTTGCGCAATGACAATGTCGAGATAGAGTTTCCTGAGTACGACGATTTGCCGGAGACCCGCGGGGCAGGTACCAGCCCCGTCTTCCCCGGCAAGCGCTGACGGAATTCAAATGCGTTTTCTAAATCGGGGAATAGGACGACAAATGACCGACGACGTGGACATCAACAAAGCCATCCGCAACGACGTTGAAGCCGGCGACCCGGCGGCTGCTGTGCGCGCCAACGAAGTCGCCAACTGGACCCGCGAAGGCGCCATCGAAGCGGCCAGGGCCGAGGGCCTCGACCTTGGCGACGAGCATTTTGCCGTCATCGAACTCCTGCAGAAGCTTTATGTCGAGCGCGGCGCCGCCCCCCACGCGCGCTACCTCGCCAACATCCTCAACGAGGAGTTCGAACGCCAAGGCGGCAGCCGCTACCTCTATCAGCTGTTTCCCGGCGGCCCGGTCGGCCAGGGCTCGCGACTGGCAGGCGTTCCCGCTCCGCACGACACGGCGGACCTGTCGTTCGGATCGACCTACTGACGGCGGGGACCGCAAATGGCCCAGCTCATCCCTTTGAGCCGGCTTGCCCGCCTGGTCGGCAAGCCGCGTTCGCTGCTCCAGAGGATGGCCCAGTCGGGCGAACTCGAAACCTTCGACGGTCATGTCTCATTGGAAGAGGTCCTGCGCCACTTCCCCGATGTCCGTCTTGAGAACGACAAGGAACTCGCGCGCGTCCAGGAGATCATGGACAAGGCGCTGACCAAGCAGCCGTCGCGCGAGGAACTGCCGACCGCCGCTATCCTCAACGAGCGCCTGCGAGCGCTGGGCCGCGATTTCGCCACCGCCGAAGGCCGCCTCTTGCATTATGAGCGCGTGCATGGCTGGATCGCGGATAAGCTCGCCGCAGCCGTCGAATCCGGAGAGGCCACGGCCCAGTTCGCCAAGCAGTTTTCAGGGTGGCTGAGGACCGAGCTTGCCTCCCCGCCGGCCGGCCTTGAGCGCTGGGAGGATCTCGTAGCAAGGGAGCGCATCTTGCGCGTGATGACTGCGACAGTAACCGTCGTCCCGAAGGGGCAGACCTTCGAGGTGATCGGCGACGAGACGATTTTGGAGGCAGGTCTCAGGGCCGGTCTGCCGCTGCCCTATGGCTGCTCGAATGGCACTTGCGGCGATTGCAAATGCCGCGTCGTATCCGGCGACGTGCTGAAGGTCCGCCCGCACGACCATCAGCTGTCGAACCTGGAGAAGAGCCTGGGCTTCACTCTCGCCTGTTCTTATGCCGCCGTCGGTGATGTCGAACTTGAGGTGCCGCTCGGCGGCGTCGCCGACATACCCCAGCAGACGGTCAACGCCCGCGTCCGCCAGGTCGAGCCGCTCGGCGGCCACCGCATCGCGCTGCACCTGATAACCCCGCGCACCGAGCGCTTCCGCTACTTCGCCGGTCAATGGCTTGAAATCACCGTCGCCGGTCAGACCCGGCGCGTTCCGGCCGCGAGCTGCCCTTGCGATGAGCGCCGCATTGAGGTTCATGTCGCGTGCGACGCCGCCGTCGCGGCAGCCGAAGGCCCGTTCAGCGCGCTGCAGTCGAACGCCGAAGTCGTCGTCCAGGGACCATTCGGCGAATTCGTTCTCAATGACGAGTCGGCCCGCCCCGTATTGTTGATCGCGGAAGGGCCAGGCTTCGCACTGATCAAAAGCCTGCTCCAGCACGCCCTCTCACTAGAGCGCGTGCCGTCCATCACCTTGCTGCGCAAGGCGAATACGGAAGGGCTCTATCAGGAGAACCTGCTCAAATCCTACGCCAATGCCCTCGACGACTTCGCCTATGTTCCGCTCGGGCCCGATGCCTCGGAAGGCGCTTCCGTCTTCGCCGCCCTTCCCGGCGGTCGCGATAGCCTGCCCACGCATGACGTCTACGCCGCCGGCTCCGCCGATTTCATCGCGGCCTTGCGTGCCGCTTTGTTTGCCGCCGGCCTTCCCGAAGCGCAGTGGCGCTGCGAAGTCGTGGCGTGAGACGGCAGGTCGTGACGCTGCCTGTGCCTAACCGAAATTCTTACATCCCGGCTTGAGCGATGTTCGCGCTCTTTCATGGCGCTGCTGCCGCTAGTGTTCTGGGTCAAACATTTGATTCCCGGGTGGAGGTCGTCAAATGTTTGTGAATCCAGAACACAATCA
>JAHJSN010000089.1 GCA_018830445.1 Alphaproteobacteria bacterium
GCCGCAACCCCTGACGATTTAGGCGAGACATAAAGGCCACTAGCAGAGTCAATGGTTTAGTGGGGCGTTTATCGCGCCTTAATTGACACGGAACGTGCCGCACCAACTGGTCAATTAAGGCGCGACGCCCCACTAGCTTCAGATGCAGCGCTCGCGAATCCCTGTTTTGCGTGTTCTGAATCAGGAACACCATCAGGAAGGTGACGATGGTCGTGCCGGTATTGATAACAAGCTGCCACGTATCGGAATATTCGAACACAGGCCCCGTGATGCCCCAAACGAGCACCACGAGGAGTGCGACGAAAAACGCCCACGCACTACCCATGGCAGCCGCCACCGCGCGCGCCATTACGGAGAATCGCAGAGCTTGAGCCCACTCGAATCGATTTTTCATGACAACCTTACCCGGATAGTATGGAAGTCCGATCAACGCCTCTGAGAAGTGCCGGTTCCCGGCGCGCAGCCGATTTTATCTGCGTCGCTCGAAGGGTCTCCGGTCCAATGGGCGAATTGAGGAACCTCGATGATGCGCACCATCCGCCAGGCTACCGAAGCCGATCTGCCGGCTGTCCTCGACCTCTACGCGGACGCCGGCTTCGACTATGGCGTGCGCCTCGAAATGGAAAAGGCGCAGGAAATATTCCGGCGCTTCGCAACCTACCCTAGCTATCGTCTGTTCGTGGCCGTCGATCCGGATGGGAAGGTCGCCGGCACCTACGCGCTGCTGTTCATGGATAACATCGCACATATCGGCAAGCCGCTTGCGATCGTCGAACAGGTTGCGGTCGCGGCATCGAACCAGGGCACCGGCCTTGGAACGCTGATGATGCGGCATGCCATGGACCAGTCCCGCGCCCACGGCTGCTACAAGATGGCGCTGTCGTCCAACGTGAAGTTCGATGCCGCACACCGGTTCTATGAAGGGCTTGGCTTTACGCGCCACGGCTACAGCTTCGTCGTTCACCTGGAACCAAATCCCGGCCTGGATATTATTAACGATTGAGACCCGCGTTGCTGCCGCCGGACTTCGCCAAACGCGTGGTCATTGGCGCATCGGACGCCAGGATCGCTGGATCCAGGATCGCAATGAGATCCAGTCAAGACGGTGAAACGTTGAGGGACCTTCGATGCCAAAATCCGCTACAAGGACCGCAGTCTACGCGCCACCTGAAGAATTGCTGCCCGACGTTGCTGTCGTCATCACGCCGCAGGGTGCCCAACATGTCGAGGCATTCTGGGACGAAGCCAGTGCCGAAGCGTTTATCAAAAGGCACCGGGCAACTACGTCGAGCAACTCTCTGTCGATGGCAAGGGCGTTCGGGGACAAATGCCCGAATCGTAGGCCACGTTAATTTTCCAGTTTCGCGCAGTTCCGCGGAGGCAGTACCGACGAGCGCATTCATTTTCGATGGCTGGTTTGGCGCTCGATTGTCTGAAAATGGATCTTTCAGAATCCGTACCCAATGGTGTTCCTGCGACCGAACATGACTTATGCTGCTTGAAGCGGACAATTTCTGACCCCGCGAACTGGGGAATCCCGCATCAAACAGGAAACGCCATTGGCCGAAGTTCTGGTCGCCCAAGTTGAAACCGGAACAGCACCGTCCGGCACCAATGGCGGCCAGGCGCCTGCATCCGATGCTGCGGCAGGATCGGGGGCGCCCAACGCGCCACCTCCGCCGTCTGAAGCAGCCCCCGCTGCGGCGGCAGCCCCAGCACCCGCGCCACCTCCCGCCCCAGCACAGCCCGGCGCTGGTGCAGCGCCGCCTGCCACCGCAACGCCGCCTGCCGAGGCCCCACCTCCGCCACCTCCGGAGAAGATTTCGGAGGCCGTCGAGGAAACCGTCGAGGCCGCGCAGACGTGGATTCAGCAGGCGCTGCACTTTACGTCCGACCATCTCTTCACCATGGCGGTTGCAACAGAAATCGCCATCATTGCCGCCGCCGGCATGCTTGCGCTTGTGTTGTCCTTCCCCGGTCGCAAGCTGCTTGAGCGAATCTGGCCGGAAGCCCGTTCGGGCAGGCTCGGGGTGCAGCGTCGCGTCATGGGGACACTTGTATTCCCGTTTTTCTGGGTCGCGCTGCTGTGGTTTGCCACCTCGTTGATGCGCCAGTCGGAAATCGACAACAACATCGTCCGCGCCGCCGCCAGCATGCTCAACGCCTGGGTGTTGATCCGGATGTTCTCGACGCTGGTGCCGGATGCGTTCTGGTCGCACACCTTTGCGAGCGTCGCCTGGGTGATAGCGGCACTCAATATTACCCGCTTGCTCGACCCGACGATCGCCTTTCTCGACGGCATCGCCCTGCAAGCCGGCGACATGCGGGTGTCGGTCTATCTCATCATCAAGGGTGTGCTGTTCGTCGCGCTGCTGTTATGGGTCGCAAACGGTTTGTCGCGCCTCATCACGACTCGCATCGCGACCGCCAGCGCGCTGACTCCGTCCGTGCAGACGCTGATATCCCAGAGCGTCCGCCTCATCCTGCTGTTCGGGGCGATCACCATTGCTCTCGGCGCCATCGGCGTGAACCTGACCGCGTTGACCGTGCTCTCGGGCGCCATCGGCGTCGGCATCGGTTTCGGTCTGCAATCGGTATTTTCAAATCTCGTCGCCGGGATCATCCTGCTGTTCGAGCGCTCGATCAAGGTCGGCGATTTCATCGAACTGAACGACGGTATCCAGGGCACAGTGCGCGAGATCACCATCCGCTCGACGCTTGTCACCACCAACGACAATATCGATGTGCTGGTTCCCAACTCCGAATTCATCACCAAGCAGATGACCAACTGGACGCTGCGCGACACGTTGCGCCGTTCCCGGATAGCCTTCGGCGTCGCCTACGGAACCGACAAGGAACTCGTCCGCAAGGCCGGACTGGAAGCGGCGGCAAAGGTCTCACACACGCTGACGGGCGTTCCAGGTCGCGAGCCGCAGGTCTGGCTTGTCGGCTTCGGAGACAGCGCGCTCGATTTCGAACTTGTCGTCTGGCTGACACCCGAATCCGTCATGCGCCCGGCGACCGTCAACGCAGCCTACTGCTGGGAACTGGAAACCGCGCTCAACAAGTACGGCATCGAAATACCCTTCCCGCAACGCGATCTTCACATCCGCTCCGGAAAGCTGCCGATCGAGATCGAAAAGCCGATTGCCGAGTAAACGGCTGCAATGACCCCTCACCGGCTACATGACGAGCGTGCCTTGGTAGACTTCGCGCACGCGCGCTATGGGGCGTCCATGCCGGTCGAGCACG
This sequence comes from Alphaproteobacteria bacterium, assembly GCA_018830445.1. GTDB lineage: Bacteria > Pseudomonadota > Alphaproteobacteria > Rhizobiales > Hyphomicrobiaceae > Filomicrobium. Next base: position 3,253 of record JAHJSN010000089.1, read on the forward strand.
GTGGCATGGACCAACAGCACATGTCCTGCGCGTGAGTGCCAGCCGCCGGCGGGAGCTTCTGCAAGCGTCGTTATCCTGCGCGGTCCGAGCGCTGCGACCACCGCACCGAACGGCCTTCGCGTGACCCGAAGTTCCCGCAACATATCGTCGGACAGTGCCTCGCAGCGGAACCGGATTTCAGCCGCGCTGACAAACGCCGCGCCGCTGAAAAGCCTGACACGGCGATAGCCGGTCTGGCGCGTGCGGCTTCCCGATAGCGAACTTTCCAGGATTTCCGTACGGATCTCGCCATCCCCCAGACCGCGCGACTTGCACCAGGCTGTAAGCACGGCTGTCGCGGTTTGTTGGCCGGTGAGATGACGGCGCAGCAGGTCGATTCGGCCTTTTAAGGCGTAATCACCGGCCTCTGCGTGGGACAGATCCATGGCGGCTCTCGCTGTTTTCGGGAACCGGCAAGCGCGCGCGACGCTCCGGCGGCACGCCACCAATATGGCCGCAACAGACCTGCCGTTGCAGTGCCGCATCTTGCCGCGCGGCCGCGTAGCTATCCGGCGCCGCCATTGTCTCAGGTGCGTGAAGCAGCTATCCAACGTCTATCACAACCGGCGCCGCGGCTCGGCAATTGAGAATTCTCCTTGGGTACCATCACCGATGCAGAAGAAAGTTCCCGACGCTTCCTCCGCCGACCGGCAGTCCGCCCTGCCGCGCGCGCAGCTCGCCACCCGCCGCGCGACCCTTGCCGACGTTGAAGCGATCAACGCTCTGAGCCGCAAGATCTATCATCCGCTGCCGGCATTGACCGCACAGATGATCCGCGGCCATATCAACAACTTCCCCGACGGCCAGTTCGTCGCCGAACTGGAAGGCCAGGTCGTCGGCTACTGTGCCACGTTCATCATCGCCGAGCGGCACGCGCTTACCCCGCACACCTGGCACGAGATCACCGGTAACGGCTTCGCCGCGCGCCACGACCCCAAGGGCGACTGGCTTTATGGGATGGACGTGTCCGTCGACCCCGACCATCGCCGCCTGCGCATCGGCCAGCGTCTCTACAACGCCAGAAAGGCGCTCGCCCGCGATCTCGGCCTCAAGGGTATCGTCTTTGGCGGCCGCATGCCCGGCCTCGCCCGCCGGATGAAGGAATTCGGGTCCGCCGAAGCCTATCTTGAAGCGGTGCGCGACCAGAAGCTGCGCGATCCGGTAATCAATTTCCAGATCTCGCAAGGCTTCGAGCCGATGGGCGTGCTCAAGGGCTTCGAACCCGGCGACAGGGAGTCTGCGGGATTTGCCAGCCTCATGGTCTGGCGCAACCCCGAGTTCGAGGAAGATAGTGGCCGCGCGCCGTCCGCGCTGGCACGACCCGACAAGGTTCGCGTCGCCTCCGTCCAGTACCAGATGCGCGGCATCACGAGCCCGGAGGATTTCCAGAAGCAGGTCGCCTACTTCGTCGACATCGCCGCCGACTACAAATGCGATTTCGTCGTGCTGCCGGAACTCTTTACCCTTCAGCTCCTCTCGATCGAACCCAAAGCCCTGCCGCCGCTCCAGGGTATCGAGAAGATCACCACCTACACCGAATGGTTCGTAGCTTTCATGCGCGACCTTGCCGTCTCACATAACATCAACATCATCGGCGGTACGCAGCCGACCAAACTGCCGAACGGAGACATTCGCAACGTCGCCTATGTCTTCCTGCGCGACGGAGCAGTCCACAGCCAGGACAAGATCCACCCCACACCGAGCGAAGCCTACTGGTGGAACATCAAGGGCGGCGACGACGTCACCGTCATCAATACCGACTGCGGCCCGATCGGCGTACTCATCTGTTATGATTCCGAGTTCCCCGAGCTCGCCCGCCATCTCGCCGACCAGGGCGCGATGCTGTTGTTCGTGCCGTTCTGCACCGACGACCGCCGCGGCTTCCTGCGCGTTCGCTACTGCTGCCACGCGCGTGCCATCGAGAACCAGATGTACGTCATCATGTCGGGCGTCGTCGGCAACCTGCCGAACGTCGAGAACATGGACGTCCATTACGCCGAGAGCGCGATCCTGACCCCGTGCGACATTCCATTCGCGCGCGACGGTGTCGCCGCCGATACCGCGGCCAACACCGAAACGATCGCGACCGCCGACCTTCGCCTCGTCGACCTGACCGTCGCCCGCCGCCAGGGCAGTGTGAGAAACTTCCTCGACCGCCGCTTCGATCTCTACCGCGTCGTCTGGCAAGGTAAGGATGGCGCGGACGACAAGGCGAACGGCCGGTAGGCAAGCGCGCTGCCGCCGATGTCGCGGCGCAATTTGCGTCAACCCACCACCACAAGCCGAAGCCACGGGAGACTGTAACGGGAGACTGTAAATGCGTAACGTCCATAAAACGCTCGCCAGGGCGCTGACGCTGATTGCTGCGATTGCCATATTCGCTGCGGCCGCACCGTCCGCTCATGCCGCCAGCTGCGGAAAGTCCGCCGGAGGATTTTCGAACTGGCTCCAGGACTTCAAGGCCGACGCCCGCGCCAAGGGGGTCTCGGACGCCACCTTGTCCCGCGCCCTCGACGGTGTCGGCTACGACAAGAACGTGATCCGCCGCGACCGCTCGCAGAAGTCCTTCAAGTTGAGCTTCGAAGAATTCTACAAGCGCCGGGTCGGCTCCTATCTTATCAAGAAGGCGAAGTCGAAGCTGAAAAAGCACGCCAGCCTGCTTGCCGGTCTCGAGAAGAAGTATGGCGTGCCGGCGGAAATCCTGGTGTCGATCTGGGGTCTCGAAACCAATTTCGGCAAGGACGGTTCGGGCAAGTACAACATCATCCAGGCAATCGCGACCCTCGCCTACGACTGCCGCCGCTCGGACTTCTTCATGCCCCACCTGCACGCCGCCATGCGCATCGTCCACCGTGGCGATATGAGCCCCAGCCAGCTGCGCGGCGGCTGGGCGGGAGAGATCGGCCAGGTTCAATTCCTGCCCGGTTCCTACGACAAGTACGCGGTCGACTACGATGGCAATGGCCGTCGCGATCTCGTCAGCTCCGTTCCCGACGCCCTTGCCTCGACAGCGAATTTCTTGAAAGGTCACGGCTGGGTTCGCGGCGCGCCTTGGGGGCAGGGTACCGCCAACTACGGCGTCATCAAGGATTGGAATCGCGCCGACGTTTACGCCCGCACCATCGCCCTGATGGCCGAGAAGCTGCGCTAGTCGGGACAGGCCGACAATGTCCCTGGCTAGTGTTCCGACTCTGACATATGGTTCCCTGCCGGGAACCTGAATGTCAGCCCGGAACACTAGGGCCTGTCGTCAGTTGAGCCAGAACAGTACGCAAACCAGCGCGTTAAAAAACGGATCGCGTAGGGCGGATAGAGCGAAGCAAAATCCGCCGCCACGAATCCAGCGCCAAACCCAATCCTTGGATTACGCTTCGCTAATTCACCCTGCTGGCTGGGGTGCATGATAAGCCACCACGGGCCGCCGGCGCATGGAAGGGCAATTCTTTCGAGCTCACGGTTCAATGGATCTGCCTCTCATAGTTCACCCGTCAGGAATTGCGCGCGTCCGTAGCCGAATGACCAATCCTCGTCTTCGCAGGTGACGAAGTTGATCATCACGTCGGATGGCGCGATCCCGCAACTGCCTTCGAGCTTTGCAACCGTCAGTTCGTAGAAGGCTTTCTTCTCCGCGATGGTGCGCGGCCGGGTCGTCACCTGGATGAACACGAAGGCCGATGTCCTCGGAATATCGAGCCCCGTATCCTCCATGATCATGCGCGACGCCTTGTGTTCGCGCACGATCTGGTAGCGGTCGCGCTCGGGCACGCCGAATGCGTCCACCATTGCCCGGTGCACCGCGTCGAGCAGCGCCTTGAGTTCCTGATCCGTGCGGCCTTCGTAAAGATCGAATCTGAGGAGCGGCATTCAGAATCCTTCGCATTTGTGTGTCGGCAATCTCGCGCACACCCTACACGAGGAATTGAGAATTGCGCCGATGGCCGATTCTTAAGTCCTGGGATACGTTCGCCCCTCGATGAATTGCAAGAAATGACCGGGGTCAAACAGACATGTACAAATTGATCGGCCTGCCGAGGACTCGCGCCTTCCGCGTCGTCTGGATGTTGGAGGAGTTGGGCGCCGAATACGAGATCGATCCTGCCGCCCCGCGCAGCGAAGAAGCCAGATCCTATAACCCCTCCGCCAAAGTCCCGATCCTGCAGGCCGGCGACGATTTCATCATCGACTCGGTGGCCATCATCCAGTTCCTAGCCGACAAGCACGGCAGGTTCACGTTTCCTGCCGGAAGCATCGCGCGCGCCCAGCAGGACAGCTGGACGCAGTTTGCCATGGACGATATCGAATCGCCCCTGTGGTTCAACGCCAAGAACACTTTCATCCTGCCCGAGGAACTGCGCAGCCAAACGGCCATGAAGGCCTGCCGCTACGATTTCGACCGCGCCCTTGCCACGCTCGAAACCCGTCTCGGCCAGAAGACCTACCTGATGGGCGACGAATTCACCGTGCCCGACATCCTGATGGGCCACTGCGCCAACTGGGCCCAGAAGGGCGCCAACTGGGAGCTGCCGGCCGGCCCCGCACTCGACTACTTCGACCGCGTCCGCGACCGCCCCGCCTATCATCGCGCCATCGAGGTCCGCGGCCGCTACGAGGGGTAGCGCCTTCTCGCGGCACTCCCTCTGCCGTTCGCCCAATTGGCCGCACGCCTTCAGCGCGCGTTTTCCTTTGACTTGTGCAGCGCAACATGTCATGCACGCGGATCGCTTCGCTAGAAGCGGCTTCGGCGCTCCAGCCGCGTGAAGGGCAAGTTCTCGGTCCAGGTGCAAGTCGCCTGACCAATTCGTCGCCCCCTGTTGAGCACGCCGATCCATAACTCACCCGACAGCCCAGGACACACGCGGGGCGCGTCCCCAGTCGATCAGGACCCTCAACCGGCGAGCGAGCACTTTCGCGCGTCCCCGGCCCCTCGACAGACGGACCCGTAGCCAATCGCGGCCCGGCATCATGCTGGAGCCGTGTCCGGCTACTTGGACCATATTGAAAGCAAAGACCTACATGAAATTCGAAGACCTCGGCCTCGCCGCGCCTGTTCTCAAGGCTCTCAACGGTGAAGGCTACACCATACCGACCCCGATCCAGCAGCAGGCCATCCCGCCGGTGCTGGAAGGCGTCGACCTGCTCGGCATCGCCCAGACCGGCACCGGCAAGACCGCAGCCTTCGCGCTGCCGATTTTGACCCGTCTCACCAACGATAATCGCGAACCGATGCGTAAGGGCTGCCGCGTGCTCGTCCTCTCGCCGACCCGTGAGCTCGCTTCCCAGATCGCCGAAAGCTTCCGCGTTTATGGCCGCTATCTCGGCGTCAAGGTGGCGGTTGTGTTTGGCGGTGTCGACATCCGCAAGCAGATCCAGACTCTTTCGCGCGGCGTCGATGTCGTCGTCGCGACGCCCGGCCGCCTGCTCGATCACGTCGGCCAGAAGACGATCGATCTCTCCGGCACCGAAATCTTCGTCCTCGACGAAGCCGACCAGATGCTCGACATGGGCTTCGTCAAGCCGATCCGCCGCATTGCCGGCTGTCTCTCGAAGAACCGTCAGAACCTGTTCTTCTCGGCCACCATGCCGACCGAGATCGCAGGCCTTGCCGACGACCTCCTGAACAAGCCCGTGAAGGTTTCGGTAACCCCCATCTCCAAGACCGCGGACCGTATCGAACAGCGCGTGATTTTCGTTGAGGCACCGAAAAAGCGCGCGCTCCTCGTCGAGCTGTTCGGCAACGCTGAACTGGAACGCACGCTCGTCTTCACCCGCACCAAGCGCGGCGCCGACCGCGTCGCCAGCCACTTGGAGGCTGCCGGCATCGCCGCCGCGGCAATCCATGGCAACAAGAGTCAGCGCCAGCGCGAGCGCGCCCTCGATTCCTTCAAGGTGGGCAAGACGCGTGTCCTGGTGGCAACCGACATCGCAGCCCGTGGCATCGACATCGACGCGGTGAGCCACGTCGTCAACTTCGACCTGCCCGAGGTCCCCGAAGCTTACGTTCACCGGATTGGCCGCACCGCCCGCGCCGGCGCTTCGGGTCGCGCGATTTCGTTCTGCGATAACGCCGAACGCGATCTCCTTCGGGCCGTCGAAAAGCTGACCCGCCAGTCGATCCCGACCGAAGACCGCCGCAGCGACAAGTCGCTGGTTGCAACGAAGGAAGCCCCACGTGAGCGTGGCGATCGTGGCGATCGTGGCGATCGTGGCGGACGCGGTGGTCCGGGCCGGCCGTCTGACAACAACAGGAATCGCCCGCGTCGCCGCGAAGACAACGACCGTGCGGCAGCGCCGGCCGATTTCGGCGGCGAACGTCACCGTCAACGCGACGACCGCCCGGCCGCTGCAATTGTGGATCGGCAGGATCGCCGCGCCCGCGACGAGCGCGTCGCCGCTCCCGCCGGCGAGGGTGCCCGCCCACAACGTAATGATCGCAGCACGCCTGCACGCGACGCCAGTCCGCATTCGAGGTCGCGCGGCGAGCGCCCGGCATGGGCCGAAGCCTCACCGCGCTCCGACCAGCCGGGTCATCGCAACGGTGGCAACCGCAATGATGGCGGCAAGCATAGCGGCGGCGGCAACGCTGCACCGAAGCGTCGCCCAGGCCCCGGCGGGTCCAAGCCCAAAGCCCCTCGCCCGGTCAGCTATGGTGCCGACTACTGAACAGACAAACGGCTTGCCGATACCCTGGTTGCGTTACTTTAAGCCACATCGGCAAGCCGCAGAGCCCGACTTACTGTTTTCAGCCATGACAAGACCGGCCCAGGTCCGTGATTTCGGAAATTTGCCGGCGCAGGCCAGATCTGCGACAGTATGGCGCAAAGCGGACCAGCTGAGGCTGTAGTGCGGCCACGAGCCGCGACAGAATTTGACTACAATACAACAGGTTAGATCTGCGTTATTCGCAGAATGTCTTAAAAGCGGCAAATCATCGCGAGGAGCGAAACCGATATGGCAAAGTCAAATTTCTCCAACCCCCAGGGAATGACGGAAGACGCGCGCAAGGCCGCTTCCGCCGCTTTTGAAGCGCTTTCTCAGTGGCGTGACGATATGGCCAAGGCCAACGAGAACTATTCCAACAAGGTGTTCGACCAGATGGCGGAAGCAAGCCGCGCGATGGGCTGGCCAGAAAACATGATCGATGCCGCGCGTGACCAGATGCAGGAAGCCTCCCGCATGCAGCTGACGATGATGGATCAGCTGATGGACACCTGGTCGAAACAGGTGAAATCGCCCGACATGTCGATGGCGAATCCGGCTGATTTCATGGAACAGTTCAAGAAATTCCAGCAGATGGGGATGGGCGGCGGCATGTCGGGAATGCCTGGAATGATGCCGGGCCTCGGGCAGATGCCGGGCATGAGCGGTATGTCCATGGCACCCTTCCAGATGTGGATGCAGGCCGCCGAGATGTGGCAGCGGAATATGGCCTCCGCCATGTCGATGTGGTCGGCCAACCTGCCGGGCGACAATAAGAAAAAGTAATTCAGGCCGGCTCGTTCGAGTTCGAGAAAAGGTGCGCTTGCTTTCAAGGCAGGCGCGCCTTTTTCATTTTCTGCGGATGCCAGGCTCACAGCTGCGGGATTGCCGATTGAATGTCTCATTGGCGACCATTTATGCCATTTGATTTGGCCCACACAGGCTCATCAGGCACCGCTGCGAGTCGGCACCTGAATCGCTGCGGAGAATTGTCCCGCGGCCGATGCACCTAAGGCGTGGGCATCACGAGCCGCAAAAAAGCAAACTTGACTGAAAAGCCGCGAGGCGTTCAGGTGCGGCGACACCCTGCGGCAAACCAATTGGCGGGTATCAACGAGGGAAACTCATGGCAAGTCTGGCACTGGCAAGTCTGGCACTGGCAAATCTGGCGGCAGCGAAACATGCGCTTGGCCGAGCATTGGCAATCCTGGTTCTGGCCTCCCTCGCAGCCCTGCCCGGTTCGGGACTGGCAGCCGAAGAATGCACCAATACGGGAAGTTTTTCGGGATGGCTGAAAGGCTTCAAGAAGGAAGCTTCGGCCGCTGGAATTTCCGAACGTACGATATCGAACGCTTTAGCAGGTATAGAACTCGACCCGAAGATCATTGCGCGCGACCGCCGCCAGGGGTTCTTCGCCCAGGACTTCGGCACCTTCTCGAAGAAACTCGCAACCAACAATCGCGTCACCAACGGCCGCAAGAAGATCGACAAGCGCAAGAAGCACTTCGAGCGCGCCGAACAGGAATTCGGCGTACCCCCAGAGGTCCTAACTGCCTTTTGGGCGCTCGAAAGCGACTTCGGCAAGGGCATGGGGGATTATTCGATCCTGCGCGCGCTGGCCACCCTTGCTTACGATTGCCGCCGCAAGGAACTCTTCACCGGCGAATTGATCGAGGCGCTCAAGATCCTCGACAAGGGCTGGGTGAAACCTTCCGACATGATCGGCTCGTGGGCCGGTGAGATGGGGCAGACCCAGTTTCTGCCCAAGCATTATCTCGAGCACGCTGTCGATTACGATGGTGACGGCACCCGCAACCTCTTTGCCAGCGAACCCGACATCATCGGCAGCACTGCGGCCTTCATCAAGCACTTGGGCTGGCGGCGCGGCGAACCTTGGCTCCAGGAAGTTCGCGTGCCGGGCAAGCTGCCATGGGAAAAAGCCGATCTCGAAGTCAAACTGCCGCGCTCGCAATGGGCCGACTGGGGCGTGACCGCCGCCGATGGCGCTCCATTGACATCCGACGATCTGCCCGCCTCCCTGCTCCTGCCGATGGGTCACAAGGGACCGGCCTTCCTCGCCTATCCGAATTTCAACATCTATGTCGAGTGGAACAATTCGCTCACCTATTGCATCACCGCCGCCTATCTTGCGACCCGCATTGCCGGTGCGGATTCCATGCAGGGCCGCGACCGCGAAATCCCGATTCTGAGCGTCGACGAAGCCAAGGATGTCCAGCGCATTCTCACCAAGCGCGGCTATGACGTCGGCAAGATCGACGGCATCATCGGCGCCAAGACCCGCAGCGCGGTGAAGGAGATGCAACTAAAATACGGCCTGCCCGCCGACAGTTTTCCGACTCCCGAACTCCTAAGCCGCCTCCGCAACGGGTAATGACCGTATCCTTATCGTTCGCCCTGCTGCTTTCGGTGGCCATGATCGTGGTCGCCGTACTGACGTGGTTCTACCACGATACGAAGCACCGCGACCTGGATACCTGGGTGCAGTACGGCTTCAGCGTCGACACGTTGCGCCACGCCATTCTCTACTACCGCTCGATGGGCATCTCGATGCTCGTCTTCTACGTACTGTTTTCCGTCAGCTGCCTGATGCTGCAGTCGGACGGCTACGAGCTGTTCGTCTACCGCAACGGCGATCCTGTCTCCGCCGGCCCGTTGGGCTCGGCGATGTTTACCCTCGACCTTGTACTTCGCGGCGGTTTTTTCGACATCATGGAGCATTTCGAGCTGTCCGCGTCTCCGATCCTGATGAATCGTGCGAATGGCTGGTTTGTGGTCTATTGCTTCGTCTTCCGGATCTACTATGCCTTGACGTTGATGCGTATTTTGGTGTCGTTCGTGTGGATCTGGGTGCGAATCCGGCGCGCGCGCGAGGCCTACGGACTAACCCCGCAGAAACAGGCCGGATTGCGCCGCCTTGGTCTGCGCCTGCGTCTCAGGTCGCCGCGCCGCGACCACTCTCCATCCGACTGAGGCCCGCAAGGGCTCGCGCTCAAGTCGCTGAACTGTTGAAGGCAAGACGAACATGAAATTTACGCTGTCATGGCTGAAGGATCATCTCGACACCAACGCCACCCTCGATGAGATCTCGACGACGCTGTCGGCGATCGGCCTCGAGGTCGACGGCATCGAGAATCCTGGCGAGAAGCTCAGGCCCTTCCGCATTGCGCGCGTTCTTGAAGCCAGGCAGCACCCCGACGCCGACAAGCTTCAGGTCCTCCAGGTCGAGATCGAACCCGGCGGTAAACCGGTCGAGGTCGTCTGCGGCGCTCCGAATGCACGCGCCGGCATGCTCGCTGTCTTTGCTCCGATCGGCACCTATGTCCCCGGCCTCGATCTGACGCTTGTCGAACGTCCTGTACGCGGCGTCGTCTCCAACGGCATGATGTGCTCTGCGGCCGAACTTGAACTCGGCGGCGACAGCAAAGGCATTATCGAAGTCGATGAGGCTTTGGCCGGCAAGGTCGGCGAAACCTATGTTTCGGCGGTCGGGCTCGACGATCCTGTCATCGAGGTTGGCTTGACGCCGAACCGCCCCGACTGCACCGGCGTTCGCGGCATTGCCCGCGACCTTGCCGCCGCGGGCCTTGGCACATTGAAGCCGGAACCCGAACTGAAGGGCGTCGAGGGCAGTTACGATTGCCCGGTCGACATCAAGCTGGAGTTTTCCAGTGACACCGCCGATGCCTGCCCCGTATTCGCGGGCCGCTATGTGAAAGGCGTCAGCAACGGCCCATCGCCTGATTGGCTGCGCGCGCGCCTGGAGGCGATCGGTCTGCGCCCGATCAACGCGCTGGTCGACGTGACGAACTACATCTCCTACGATCGCGGCCGTCCGCTTCATGTCTACGACGCCGACAAGCTGAACGGCGCCATTCGTGCCCGCCTCGGCCACAACGGCGAAAGTTTCCTCGGTCTCGATGGCAAGACTTATCAGGTAGATGACACCATGTGCGTCATCGCCGACGACAGTGGCCCGCTGGGCCTCGGCGGCGTCATGGGCGGCGAGGATACCGGCTGCACCGAAGAGACGAAGAACGTCCTGATCGAAAGCGCCTGGTTCGATCCCATCCGCACCGCCGCGACCGGCCGCAAGACCGGCCTTGTCACCGATGCCCGCTACCGTTTTGAACGCGGCGTCGACCCGGCTTCCGTCATGCCGGGTCTCGATTATGCAACCGACATGATCCTGAAACTGGCGGGAGGCAAGCCTTCGCGCGCGAACATGGCCGGTAAGCCGCCCCAGCCCGACCTGAAAATTGATTTCGATACCGGTCTTGTCGAGCGTCTCACCGGATTGACGTTGAAGCCCGCGCAAATTCGACAGACGCTGGAAGCGCTCGGCTGCACGATCGCGGGCAAGGGCGATAAGCTGAAGGTGACCGTTCCGAGCTGGCGCCCCGACATGCATGGCCCCGCCGACCTCGTCGAGGAGGTCACCCGCATCGCCGGGATCGACAACGTGCCATCGACGCCGCTGCCGCGCGTCACCGGCGTTGCGCGTCCGGTTCTGACCGCAAGCCAGAGACGCGCAAGCCGCGCCCGCCGTACTCTTGCCGCTCGTGGGCTGGTCGAAGCCGTCACGTGGTCATTCCTGCCCCAAAGCGAAGCCAGGGCATTCGGAGGCGGCCAGGCCGAACTGGTGTTGGCAAATCCGATTTCGACCGAGCTCTCCAACATGCGCCCGAGCCTCCTGCCGGGACTGTTGACTGCGGTCCAACGCAACCGAAATCGAGGCTTTGCCGATGTCGGCCTGTTCGAACTTGGCCAGGCCTACTCTGGCGCCAGACCGGAAGACCAGCGGCTTGTCGCTACGGGCGTGCGCGCGGGCACCGCGCTGTTAACCGGCAGCGGACGTCACTGGAGCGGGTCTGCTGACGAAGCCGGCTTGTTCGATGCCAAGGCCGACGTCGCCGCCGTGCTCGCAGCGCTGGGCCTTGATGTCGGCAAATTGATGATCACCCGCGATGCACCGGACTGGTTCCATCCCGGCCGTTCAGGCGTCATCCGGCTGGGGCCGAAGATCGCGCTCGCCCACTTCGGCGAGTTCCACCCCCGCACGCTTGCCGCCCTTGATGTCGAGGGCCCCGTGGTCGGTTTTGAGATCTTCCTCGACGCACTCCCGCCGGACAAGAAGAAGTCGCGCACGCGCGCCGCCTTGGCGCACACCGACCTCTTGCCCGTGCGCCGCGACTTCGCCTTCGTGGTCCAGAAAGATGTAGCCGCCGGCGATCTCCTCAAGGCGGCGGCCGGCGCCGACAAGAAGCTGATCAGCGATGTCAGTGTCTTCGACACGTTCGAAGGCGGCCGCCTTGCCGAAGAAGGCAGGAAGTCGCTCGCCCTCGAAGTGACGTTGCAGCCCGCCGCGGCCACGCTGACCGACAAGGAAATCGAAGCCGTTTCCGAGAAGGTCATCGCGGCCGTCGCCAAGGCGACCGGCGGCGAAATAAGGGGTTGAGCCGGCATTAAATTGGCCCGCCGCGCGGCGAATTCTAATGCAGCGCGGAAATAAGTTGTCCACTGACGTGCACATGAATTGACGTGCGCATGTCGTGATCGCCTGCTAAGCAGATTACGCCGCATTCGGACTTTCGGTTGCTCAACACCGGCTTGCATCTGACACGAGCTTGCGAAGTGTCAGGCAAGAAAGTGTTGACGACGAAACAAGCTCAACACCGGCTTGCATCTGACACGAGCTTGCGAAGTGTCAGGCAAGAAAGTGTTGACGACGAAACAAGCCCAACACCGGCTTGCATCTGGCACGAGCTTGCGAAGTGTCAGGCAAGAAAGTGTTGACGACGAAACA
>JAHJSN010000090.1 GCA_018830445.1 Alphaproteobacteria bacterium
CGCGGGCCGCTGCGCATCATTCGTCAACACTGCGCAAGCTTGTGTTGAACAAGCGGCCGCTTCGCGCCGGTGGCGCGGGCCGCTGCGCATCATTCGTCAACACTGCGCAAGCTTGTGTTGAACAAGCGGCCGCTTCACGCCCAACTTTCAGGGCCAAACGATAAACAGCATGCGGGGCCCGGCACTTTTGGCCGGACCCCGCACTCTCCCTCCGCAACTCAAGCCTTGTTAAAGTCTGGCTACGGATTCACGTGAAACTTGGAGCGCGGTTTCATTTCGTCGAATTGCGATCGGGCTCTAAGTTCTTGATTAGGGGCGTGCTCTAGCGCCCGACCCGCGGCAGGATCGCCCACCGGCGGTGACCGTCGTGCTTTTCCTGGCGAATGTTCCGGCGCGACTGGTCGAGCAGTTTGTTCAGGCGTTCGGCTTCCGCGTAGGTCAGGTGGCCGCCGGTATTCCGCAGATGGTTTTCGAGAGCGTGGATGCGGCGCTGTTCGGCGCGCAGCCGCAAACCTTCACGCCAGGTAATCTTGCCAGACTTGCGGCCGCGTTCGATAAACTCGACCTGGCGCTCCTGGCGGGCGTTGACCTTACCGTCGTCATGGGCTGCCGCCGGCAGGTAGCTTGTGGCCAGGGCGGCGCTGGCGGTCAGGGTCGCGAGGAAAATCTTCAGCATGGTGTCGTCTCCAATGGTTCGTCCGGCAATCGGACCTTCCGGCCGGTCGGCCAGGGTTATGTCCAGGGGTTCGTTTTCGCCGCCCCAGCAGCTTGGTAAAGACATTGGCAGACCCGCCTTGAACGCAATCTGAATGGCGTTGTTATCTGGCGTTCACGCTGGCGGCCCCGCCGAATTCGAGGATTCTGGAGGTCGAGACTGCATAGGGATGTTCATAAATCAGCGACAACCTTTGAGTTCGCTCGCCGCTGCCTGTAACAAGTCTCAGCAAATTCAAAGAAAACCGGGATCGGCATGACATCCAGCGATGATGTGATATCCAGGGAGGCGCCAGCCTCAACGCCTTGAAGTCTGGGCGGCGGCCGGCGGTCGAGTCAGGTTTGCCCGCGCAGGAACTCTCCGTTGACAAGGGGCGCGCGAAATAGACCACGTTGTTGCATCCCTCGTCATCCTGTCAGCGCTGCTGCACCCCTGCCGCGACCTGGTCCTCAAAGGAATCGCAAACCCGCTGGCGGCCTATCTTGGCGTCTGTGTCGGCTGGTGCGTCCTGGCGGGACTTCAGGCAACCGTATTCGGGTCGGGACTGGCGCTTGGCAGCGACGTGTGGGGGGTGGCGGTCGTCTCCGCGGCGGGGCTGGCGGTCTACTATTTCGGAACGCTGGAAGCCCTGAGGGCTGGGCACATCTCGGTCTACTACCCGATCATCCGTTCTTCGCCGCTGGCCATCGTCGCGATCAACTGGAGCCTGTTCGGCAAAACTTATCCGGCGATGGTGCTCATCGGAATCCTGCTGATCGTCGCTTCCGGCATTCTGCTGCAATGGTCGGGCGGCCGGCTGATCGAGAACCGCCGCTCGCTGATGATGGCGCTTGCGGCAATGATCGCTTCGGCAGTCTACGCGATTGCCGATGCGGCGGCGATGAAGACGGCGGAGCCGGAGACGTTTCTGTTCTGGGTCTATTTGCTCGTGACCACCCTGCTGGCAGGGCTGGCGCTAGCTAACGGCGAAGGCGCCAGGCAGACGCTCGCGGCGATCGCGACCTGCTGGTCGGCAGCCCCGTTCAGAATTGCCGCAGCGAGCGCGCTATCCTACGCCTCCTACTACTTCATCCTGATGGCGTTCCAGATGAACGGCGACCCAGCCATTGTTGTCGCCGTGCGGCAGATTTCGATCCCCGTTTCCGTAGTGCTGGCCGCCGTCTTCCTCGCCGAACCCCGCTTCCGCCACCGGCTCGGATGGGCGGCCGTGCTGGCGATCGGAATAGCGATCGTTATTGCCGGTTAGAAGTCGGCGGTTGCTGCCTGGAAAAGCATCAACTTGTCGGAAGATCCGGGCGCCAGCAAACAGATCCAGCGCGCAACCCGTTGCGAGCAGTCCCGTCATAAAACTGATATTGAGTGGCAGAACACCTGACTGCATAATGATTGTCGGAAGGCAAGCATATCAGCCTTCTGTATGTGGCTTTTTTATATGGAGATGTCGATCATGGCTCGACTGCGGGGCAGCAATTCTCGCGACACCTTACGTGGCACCAACAGCATTGACGTTCTTTTGGGACTGGGAGGCGATGATCTCCTTGTCGCCCTGGCTGGCAATGATCGCGCGTTTGGCGGCGGCGGCAATGATGTCATTCGAGGAGGAGGCGGGAACGATCTGTTGCGCGGAGACAGCGGTCGCGACAGTCTGTTCGGCGAGGCCGGCAACGACCGGCTCAACGGAGGCACCGGCGCCGACATCATGCGCGGCGGCTCAGGAAACGATATCTACTACGTCGACAATCGAAACGACCGCATCATTGAAGGCGGTGGCGTGGACCGGGTCATCGTCGACGGCGACACGCGTTTCAACCTGGCGGGCGGCATCGAGAATCTCACGGTCAAGGGACTGGACCGCTTCGACCTGGGTATCTTTACGGGCAATTCACTTGCCAATACCATTGATGCAACCCAAGGCAACGATGCCGGCGCGGTGCGCCTCTATGGAAACGGCGGCAACGATAAACTGATCGGCGGCCGGTTCGGCGACCGGCTCGATGGTGGAACAGGTGTCGACACCTTGGTCGGTCGCGGCGGTGACGACAACTATTACGTGGACCGAGGCACCGACAAGGTCATAGAGCAAGCATTCGGTGGCGACGACACCGTGTTTGCGACCGCCAGCTATACCCTACCCGCGCACGTCGAGAACCTGACCTTGATCGGCGGTCTGGCGATCAACGGGACGGGGAATAACGAAGACAATACCATCACCGGGAATGGCGCTGCCAATCGGCTGAAAAGCGGCATCGGCGACGATATCCTGCGCGGCAATGCTGGTGCGGACCGATTCGTTTTCTCCGAACTCTCAGACAGCAACTTCGGCAGCGGAGTGGACTACATCGTCGATTTCGCCTCGAACGGGGGCTTCGGCGACAAAATCGATCTGACTGAGATCGACGCGGACCCCTCGGGTTTCGGCGATCAGGCATTCCGCTTTATCGGCCAAATGAACACTCAAAACGATTGGCCCGAAGTCATGGGCTTGCCGGAAGTCGGTGTGGTTGGCTGGCGCATCACGCTCAACGGCGATCTTACAATCCTTGCCAATACCGACACCGATAGCGATCCGGAGCTTGCCATCAAAATTGGCAACGGGGGTGCGGTCGATGCCGATTGGTTCCTGTTGTAGCCGGAACGTTTTAGACGCCATGACGCAGAATGGCTCCAACAAGTTCAGTGACTTTACCGATCACATAATGGATTTTGCTTCCGGATAAGGCGACCGCATCGACCTCAGCGCCATCGACGCCAACCCCAATACGGGTGCCGACGATGCCTTTACGTTCCTGCCAACCGAAAACCAGGCCTTTACGGCAGCCGGTCAGGTGCGTTTCGATATCCTGTCGAGTTCAACGGCGATCGAAGTGAACACCGATGCGGACTCCGCGGCGGAGTTTGTCATCCAGGTCGACAACGGCGGCACGCCGGATATCAGCTGGTTCATTCTTTAAGCGGAAAGTGATCCGCTTCATACGATATAGACGGCCCGGCGGTTTTCTTGCTGCCGGGCCGCGTCGTTTCGAATATGGCTTGAAGGATAGTCTTCTACCTGTCGATCTCGCCGAAGACGATGTCGAGGGAGCCGAGGATGGCGGAGACGTCGGCGAGCATGTGGCCACGGTTCATGTAGTCCATCGCCGCCAGATGCGGGAAGCCGGGCGCGCGGATCTTGCAGCGGTAGGGCTTGTTGGAGCCGTCTGAAACAAGGTAGACGCCGAACTCGCCCTTGGGAGCTTCGACAGCCGCGTAGACTTCGCCCTCGGGCACGTGGATGCCTTCGGTGTAAAGCTTGAAGTGGTGGATCAGCCCTTCCATCGAGCGCTTCATTTCGGCCCGCTTGGGCGGCACAACCTTCTTGTCTGTGGCGCTGAACGGACCCGCGCCTGCCTCCGAGCGCAGCTTCTCGCAGGCCTGCTTCATGATGCGCACCGACTGGCGCATCTCTTCCATGCGGATGAGATAGCGGTCGTAACAATCGCCGTTCTTGCCGATCGGGATATCGAAGTCGAATTCCTCGTAGCGCTCGTAGGGCTGCGACTTGCGCAGGTCCCAGGCTGCGCCCGAGCCGCGCACCATGACGCCGGAGAAGCCCAAGTCGAAGGTTTCCTTCAACGAGATGACGCCGATGTCGACGTTGCGCTGCTTGAAGATGCGGTTGCCGGTCAGCAGCCCTTCGATGTCGTCGCAGACCTTCAGGAAAGGATCGCACCAATCGTAGATGTCGTCGATCAATTCTGGAGGCAGGTCCTGGTGGACGCCGCCGATGCGGAAATACTTGGCGTGCATGCGCGAGCCGGAAGCACGCTCGTAGAACACCATCAGCTTTTCGCGCTCCTCGAAGCCCCAAACCGGCGGGGTCAGCGCGCCGACGTCGAGGGCCTGGGTGGTGATGTTGAGCATGTGGGAGAGGATGCGGCCGATCTCGGAATAAAGCACCCGGATGTATGAGCCGCGCGCTGGGATTTCGAGGCCGAGCAGCTTTTCGGCCGCCATGCAGAAGGCATGCTCCTGGTTCATCGGCGCGACGTAATCGAGCCGGTCGAAATAGCCGATCGCCTGCAGGTAGGTCTTGTGCTCGATCAGCTTCTCGGTGCCGCGATGCAGAAGCCCGACGTGCGGGTCGACGCGCTCGACGACTTCACCGTCGAGTTCGAGGACAAGACGCAGCACGCCGTGCGCCGCGGGGTGCTGCGGTCCGAAGTTGATGTTGAACTGGCGGATATCTGTTTCGGCCATTTTTTCTCTCGCTATGCCGGCTCAGTCGAGCCCTGCAACTCCCGCCGCTGCGGCCTTCTGGTTGACTTTCGCCTTGAACCTGTCCCACGGCACGACCATGCGCTGATGCACGCCTTCGCCGATCAGATCGATGCCGTCATGCGCCTTAACCTTGAAGGTGATGCGCCGGCCCTCGACCTTGGTGCATTCGGCACTGACGGTCACCGTTTGACCGGGCAGCGTCGCAGCCGTATGCGAGACGTCGATGTGGATACCGAGCGATCCTTCGCCGGCCTCGATATGCGATTCGAGCGCCTTCAAGGCCGCCCACTCCATCAAGCCGACGTGGAAGCCGGTTGCGAACACGGCCGGCATTGCCTGAAACTCGGGCGCTTCGGGGTAGAGTGCCGGCACCGTCTTGGTCGGCGGAACCTTGAACTGGAATTCGGCGAGGATGCCTGGCTGAAGCGTATCCTTCATCACTTCAACCTTTTCCGGCAGCGGCGCTTGCCTTCTCGTCGCCAGGAAGCACGTAATCGACGCCTTCCCACGGGCTTTCGAAATCGAACGAGCGGAATTCCTGGTTGAGCTTCACCGGTTCATAGACGACGCGTTTCTTCTCGTCGTCGTAGCGAACCTCGACGTAGCCGGTCAGCGGGAAATCCTTGCGCAGCGGGTGGCCCTGGAAACCGTAGTCGGTCAGCAGGCGGCGCAGGTCGGGATGGCCGGAAAAGAGGATACCGAACATGTCATAGGCTTCGCGCTCGAACCAGTTGGCGGCGGGAAAGACGTCGACGGCGCTCGGTACCGGCGTGTTCTCGTTGGTCTGCAACTTGACGCGGATGCGCAGATTATTGCGCGGGCTCAACATATGATAGACGACGTCGAAACGGTTTTCCCGCGATGGCCAGTCGACGCCGCAGATGTCGATCAGGACCTCACAACGGCAACGGCTGTCGTCGCGCAGGAATTTAAGCACCTGCGTGATGTGCTCGCGCGCGACGTCGATCGTCAGTTCGCCGTGGCTGAGTTTGGCGCCGAGGAATGCGGTCGCCATCTTCTGCGGCAAGTGGCCCTCGGCCAGGTCGGCAAGCGTTTCGTCGATCTTTTCCTGCGCCATCGCGCCTTCAACTCCAGCCTGAAAGTAATCCCAACGGTTGGCGTTGCCGTGCCGACAAGTCAGCGGGCAATCGTTCCGGTGCGGCGGATCTTGCGTTGCAGCAGCAGCACTCCGTAGAGCAGTGCTTCGGCGGTCGGCGGACAGCCGGGTACATAGATGTCGACGGGCACGATGCGGTCGCAGCCGCGCACGACAGAGTAGGAGTAGTGGTAATAGCCGCCGCCATTGGCACACGAACCCATGGAGATGACGTAGCGCGGCTCGGGCATCTGGTCGTAGACCTTGCGCAGAGCCGGGGCCATCTTGTTGGTCAGTGTTCCGGCAACGATCATGACATCGGACTGGCGCGGCGAAGCGCGCGGCGCGAAGCCGAACCGTTCCAGATCGTAGCGCGGCATCGCCGCCTGCATCATCTCGACGGCGCAGCAGGCCAGGCCGAACGTCATCCACATCAGCGAGCCGGTGCGCGCCCAGTTGATGAGGTCGTCGGTGGTCGTGACAAGGAAGCCCTTGTCGGCCAACTCGTTGTTGATCTCGGTGAAATACGGGTCGGGGCGCACCTCGCCCACGACAGCGTCGACGCCTTCACGGGCCTTATCGAACTGGACTTGCGGCGGCAGGATCAATCCCATTCGAGCGCACCCTTTCTCCATTCATAGATGAAGCCGATGGTGAGGACCGCGAGGAAGACCATCATCGACCAGAACCCGAACAGCCCGACGTCGCGGAAAGCGGCGGCCCAAGGGAACAGGAAGGCGATCTCGAGGTCGAAGATGATGAACAGCAGGCAGACCAGATAGAAGCGAACGTCAAACTTCATGCGGGCATCGTCGAAGGCGGCAAATCCGCATTCGTAGGCGGAGACTTTTTCCGGATCGGGGTTCTGGATCGCAATCAGGAACGGAGCGAGCGCCAGGGCGCCTGCGATCGCAAGGGCGACGCCGAGAAAGACGACGATTGGAAGATAGTCGAGCAGGAGTTGGTTCATTTCATTCAACCGCTATTGCCGCGTATTCGAAGTGCCATCGACCCGATCGGCCTGCCCGGCCGGTCGAGGGCATACACAGGGCTCTACAGGGTTCGAAAAGAACACGCAATTGGGCTTACGTAAACTGGCGGCTTGTCGCTCTTTGGTGGGCAATTCCGGCCGATCGCCGGGGAGGGTGGCGCAAGTGGGGACGTCGCGCAGGCTCGTGAAGCGCCGTCATGAACTAAAATGCCGCAATTGAACCGGTTTGCAGACTTCTCATGTTGGGGCAAGCCACGACGGTCCCAAGTTTGGGAGACTTGGCCGCGCCTGGGCTGTTCACGCACGAAAACGGTTTCGTGGCTGTGAAACTATTAAACCTTCTCCCTGAGCTACTCACATGCGCAAATCTACTTTTGCAGCTCTCATCGTTAGCGGGCTTTGCTTTGCCGTGCCTGCCATCGGGCAGGACAGCCTCACAGCGACCATCAGATCTGTCGATGAAAAGGGCAACATCGTCCTCATGGACGGCTCGACCATCGGCTTCGACAAGGCCAAGGTAAAGGTCGAGGGGACTCCGGTAGCCGGCGCCAAGATCGCCGTGGTGTTCTCAGGCGATGAAAACGGCTATGAGATCTCCAAGATCGTAATTTCCGAATGACGATCCAACTTGAATACTGAAAACCTTTAAAAATGGCTGGGGTCGCTCCCGGCCATTTCCTTTATTGCCCCCCGGAGATGGCGCAACACGGCGCCCGGGTAAGGCGCTCGATCTGGAACAATGGGATTGCAGGTCACGGCCAGTCTGAAAAGACTGGCGCGAGCGACGGGACTTGAACCCGCGGCCTCCGGCGTGACAGGCCGGCGCTCTAACCAACTGAGCTACGCCCGCAATAGCGAAGAGCGCTCATTTCAGCGCGCTTCGTAGGCCGTCCGATCTAGTTGGTATCGGTGACCAAGTCAAGGAGATAGATGGAGCGGCAATCAGGCCGCGCTGCGATCGGACTTCGGCGCGTTATCGCCAGCGGTTGCGGACGTCCTGTCGGCGCCAGCCAGCAAATCGGCGAGTTGCTCCTTGGCGGCGCGCAGATTGGCCACAAGCGCATCGACGCTGCCGTCGATCTCGGGTGTTTCGATGGCTTGATGGCCGACGCTCTGCCCGTCCGCATCCGCCGAAGTCTTCTTCACGTCCGTCATAATCGCTCGTTCTCCGCAGTTGCCTCCACCGCAGCCCCATAATGCGCGATGCGCTGAGCAGGGGCGGAGTGGCAATGAAGCCTTATCCACCGGCTGTTAATTTCTGGTGGAAACCACTTGAACAGAGCCTGAACCGATTCGCGGTGTGGGAGAAGTAACACAGGGAACAGGGGCTAGGGGCCAGGTTCCAGGGGCCAGGGAACAGGGGCCAGGGGCCAGGGGTTATCGAATAGTGAGTCGTGAGTAGTGGACAGGGTGGCGTTGCGGCCCTTCACGGGCATCAAGCAATCCAGAGCGGAGGACTGTCAGGGCCCGGTTGCGCAGTGGGCAACCGAAGGGCCATCGAAAATGGTGGGCGGTGAGAGGGTCGAACTCCCGACATCCTCGGTGTAAACGAGGCGCTCTACCACTGAGCTAACCGCCCGATCAGGGAACATGGGTTTTAGTCCGGCGCAGACCTCGATGCAAGTGCCGCCAAAGCCGCAAGGCCGATCGAAAAGCCGCCGCCCGCATATCGGCACCCAGCCAAACAAAAAGAGGGGCTGACGGGCCCCTCTCAGCGTGCTTGAAATCCCTGGCGGAAAAAGCCAAGGCGCTAATTACTTCTTCGCCTTTTTCGCCGCAGCCGCCTTCGCAGCAGGCTTGGCGGGTGCGGCTGCCTTTTTCGCCGGTGCCTTGGCGGCAGCCTTCGGCTTGTCGGCAACTTGTGTCAGGGCGGAGGCCGCCAACTTCTTGATCTCTGCTGGCGAGACGGATTTGGGATCCTTCATCGCCTTGCTTGCGATCGATGCTACGGCTGCGGAAGTCTTTTCGTCTTTAGCCATGGTTCTGGTCCGTTGATCGTTGATCAATTGATCTTTGTTGGGACGCTCGGCGACTTGTTGCAGCTTTAATGTTTCCAGCTACATACGCGCTAACTCGAAGCTCGCCAGACTTCGTCAGGCTCCATTGACTGCCTGCAAACCGCAGGCGGTGCTGCGCCATCTCCAGTGCGGGCGATGGCGCAGAGAATTCTCAGTTCAGCAGTTCCTTCAGGCCCTTGGCGGGCGTGAACTTGGCAACCTTGGCTGCCTTGATCTTGATGGTTTCACCGGTCAGCGGGTTGCGACCTTCGCGGGCGGCCCTCTTGGTGACCTTGAAGGTGCCGAAATCCGGCAAGCGGACTTCGCCGCCCTTCTTCAGCGTCTTTCTGACGTGGTCGAGCATCGCGTCGACCGCCGTGTTGGCCTTTTCCTTCGTCATGTCGCACTCAGCGGCGATGGCATCGACCAGATCTTTTTTGCTCATCTTTGTCCTGTCCTTATGACCTTGCCTTAACCGATCTCACGCCCGTGGCACGGGCGTTTGAAGACGGTGGGGCCTTGGCTGTCGTTAGGGCCCCGACTGAAACCCCAGAAGTTCGGAGCGTCAAGGGGTAAAAGCCGCTATAAGGCCCGAAAACACTGGAGAATTGCGGGATTGTGGCCGGCTCTGCACAAAAAAGCCCCCGCGGATCGTCGCGCGGGGGCTATTCGATGTGTCCGGCTCTACTCGTGCATTGCCGGAAGTCCGGTCTGGAGCCGGTTCAGTGCGCGATCGGGCGATCGTCGCCGACTTCTTCCGATTCGGTCTTGCGCACCGCGGCCGCGGCTTCGGCGGCCTCGTCCCACTCGACGGGCTCGGGCAGACGAACGAGGGCAGCCTTGAGAACTTCGTCGACTCGGGAAACCGGAACGATCTCCAGCTTCTCCTTTACCTCGTCGGAGATATCAGCCAAGTCCTTGACGTTTTCATCGGGGATGAGAACCGTCTTCAGACCGCCACGAAGGGCCGCCAGCAGCTTCTCCTTCAGCCCGCCGATCGGCAGGACACGGCCGCGCAGCGTGATTTCGCCGGTCATGGCTACGTCCTTGCGCACCGGTATCTGCGTCAACACCGACACGATCGCCGTGACCATGGCGATACCAGCAGAGGGGCCGTCCTTGGGCGTGGCGCCCTCGGGAACGTGGACGTGGATGTCGGTCTTCTCGAAGACCGGCGGCTTGATGCCGAAGTCGATCGAGCGCGAACGCACGTAGGCGTTGGCGGCCTGGATCGACTCCTTCATCACGTCGCGCAGGTTTCCGGTCACCGACATGCGGCCCTTGCCCGGCATCTTGATACCTTCGATGGTGAGGAGTTCACCGCCGACTTCGGTCCAGGCCAGGCCCGTCACGATACCGATCTGGTCCTTCTCTTCGGCTTCGCCGTAGCGATACTTCCAGACGCCGAGGAAATCGCCGACGTTGTCCTTCGTCACAGTGATGGTGGTCTTCGACGACGTCAGGATTTCCTTGACCGCCTTACGCGCGAGTTTGGCCAGTTCGCGCTCCAGCGAACGGACACCTGCTTCGCGCGTATAGCGGCGAATGATTTCGGTTACCGCTCCGTCCTCGATCTGCCATTCGCCATCTTCGAGACCATGCGCCTGGCGCTGGCTCGGAATCAGGTGGCGCTTGGCGATCTGCAGCTTTTCATCCTCGGTGTAACCGGCGATGCGAATGAGTTCCATTCGGTCGAGCAGGGCCGGCGGAATGTTGAGCGAGTTCGCCGTCGTCACGAACATCACGTTCGAGAGGTCGTAATCGACTTCGAGGTAATGGTCGTTAAACGTTGCGTTCTGCTCGGGGTCGAGAACCTCAAGCAGGGCAGCGGCAGGGTCGCCGCGGAAATCCGACCCCATCTTGTCGATCTCGTCGAGAAGGAAGAGTGGGTTGTTCTTCTTGCCCTTGCGCATCGACTGGATAACCTTGCCGGGCATCGAACCGATGTAGGTGCGGCGGTGGCCGCGGATCTCGGCTTCGTCACGCACGCCGCCGAGGCTCATGCGGACGAACTCGCGACCGGTGGCGTTGGCGATCGATTTGCCGAGCGAAGTCTTGCCGACTCCGGGCGGGCCGACGAGGCAGAGGATCGGTCCCTTGAGCTTGTTGGTGCGGTTCTGAACGGCAAGATATTCGAGGATGCGCTCCTTGACCTTCTCGAGGCCATAGTGCTCGTCGTCGAGGATCTTCTCGGCCTCGGCCAGGTCCTTCTTGACCTTGCCCTTGACCCCCCACGGAATCGACAGGATCCAGTCGAGATAGTTGCGCACAACGGTCGCTTCGGCCGACATCGGGCTCATCTGCTTGAGCTTCTTCAACTCGGCAAGAGCCTTGTCGCGGGCTTCCTTCGAAAGCTTGGTCGACTCGATCTTTTCCTCGAACTCGACGATATCATCGCGCTCGTCGGTGTCGCCGAGTTCCTTCTGAATGGCCTTCATCTGCTCATTCAGGTAATACTCGCGCTGGGTCTTCTCCATCTGGCGCTTGACTCTGCTGCGGATCTTCTTTTCGACCTGCAAAACAGAGATTTCGCTTTCCATCAGCGTGTAGACGCGCTCCAGGCGGTCCGAGATCGACATGACCTCGAGAACTTCCTGCTTGTCGGCGATCTTGATCGCCAGGTGCGAGGCGACGGTATCGGCGAGTTTCGAATAATCCTCGATCTGGGAAATCGTGCCCAGCACCTCGGGAGAGATCTTCTTATTCAGTTTGACGTACTGTTCGAATTGCGAAACCGCCGACCGGGCCAGTGCCTCGATCTCATCTTCGGCGCCGATCTCTTCTTCGACCCGCTCGACATGGGCCTCGTAGTATTCGGCGTTGTCGGTGAACGACGTAATGCGGGCACGCGCTGTTCCTTCGACGAGGACCTTCACGGTGCCGTCGGGCAGCTTGAGCAGCTGGAGGACAGAAGCCAGCGTGCCGACATTGTAGATCGCTTCTTCTTCGGGGTCGTCGTCGCCCGCGTTCTTCTGCGCGGCAAGCAGGATCTGCTTGTCGGTGCGCATCACCTCTTCCAGCGCGTTGATCGACTTCTCGCGACCGACGAAAAGGGGAACGATCATATAGGGAAAGACGACGATATCGCGCAGCGGCAGGACTGGATACAGCTGCGGACCGCCAGCTTCGTCCTTCACTTCAGACTTCGTGCTCATAGTCACCTATCCTTCGTTGGGCCGGCGTGCCGACGCCTGCCCTGGTTCTCGGTCTCGATCCTTATTTCAGACCATGGCGGGAGCTCCTCCAGGAGGCAGTCCCGACACGTCGGAATCAAGAATACGCTTCTGCCGTCGCTTGCTGGATACGCGCTTGAACGTACGCTCGGTGTACCGCTATGGGAAGATCTGCACGTCTTCCCCAGCGGTATGGCTCATTTGTACGCGTCAAGTAAGGCGAAACGCATAGCTACGTGTGCAGCCTCTTTAAATAGGATGCGTTTCGGCAACATCAATGACTCGCGCCGTAACTTCGGCGCCAGATACTATAATTACTCTCAGAAATTCCAACTGCGGCCTCAAGAAGCCGTGGTTCCGGTTTCTTCGCGCTCGGTGTAGATCCGCAGCGGGCGGGCGCCGCCGTCGACCACCTCCGGTCCGATGACCACCTCCTCGACGCCCTTGAGGCTTGGAAGATCGAACATCGTGTCGAGCAGAATGCCTTCCATGATGGAGCGCAATCCACGTGCGCCGGTCTTGCGTTCGATGGCTTTGCGGGCGATCGAACGGAGCGCTTCGGTGGTGATCGTCAGCTTGACGTCTTCCATCTCGAACAGGCGCTGGTACTGCTTGACGAGGGCGTTCTTGGGCTCCGACAGGATGCGGACCAAGGCGGGTTCATCAAGATCCTCAAGCGTGGCGATGACCGGCAAACGACCGATGAATTCGGGTATGAGGCCGAACTTCAACAGATCCTCGGGCTCGACTTCGCGCAAAACCTCGCCGACACGACGTTCCTCAGGACCGCGAACCTTGGCGCCAAAGCCGATCGAGGTGCCTTTGCCGCGAGTGGAAATCAGCTTATCCAGCCCTGCGAACGCGCCGCCGCAAATGAACAGGATGTTGGTCGTGTCGACCTGCAGGAACTCCTGCTGGGGGTGCTTGCGGCCGCCCTGGGGCGGGACGGAGGCTACGGTGCCTTCCATGATCTTGAGCAGGGCCTGCTGGACGCCTTCACCCGACACGTCGCGCGTGATCGATGGGTTATCGGACTTGCGCGAAATCTTGTCGACCTCGTCGATATAGACGATGCCGCGCTGCGCCCGCTCGACATTGTAGTCGGCATTCTGCAGCAATTTCAGGATGATGTTCTCGACGTCCTCACCCACATACCCGGCTTCGGTCAATGTGGTGGCGTCGGCCATCGTGAACGGCACATCGAGAATCCGCGCCAACGTCTGGGCAAGAAGCGTCTTACCGCAGCCGGTCGGACCGACCAGAAGGATGTTCGACTTCGCAAGTTCGACGTCGTTCGACTTCGAGGCGTGATTGAGGCGCTTGTAGTGGTTATGAACGGCGACCGAAAGCACGCGCTTGGCGTGCGACTGGCCGATCACGTAACCATCGAGAACCTTGCAGATTTCCTCCGGCGTCGGAACGCCGTCGCGGGACTTCACCAGCGTATTCTTGTTTTCCTCGCGGATGATATCCATGCACAGTTCGACGCATTCATCGCAGATGAATACCGTCGGTCCGGCAATCAGTTTGCGAACCTCGTGCTGGCTCTTTCCGCAGAAGGAGCAGTACAGAGTGTTTTTTTCGTTCGCCATAAAGTTGGTCTCACCCGTTCTCGGAGTTTTCGCAAACGCGGAAAACTGTTCCTTTGACCGGCGATACCCCAGGGTTGACTCCGGGGCGTCGTCATCGCCAGCACTTTCTCGCCACTCTAATCTGAACACGCTAAGGCATTGCAGATCAAGATTACATTAACCCGGCAAAGGAACCCTGTGCCCCAGCACGGCACCAAAACCTTCGAACCAGCTACTGTGTTCGGCCTAGTGTAACCGATTTGCTGCAATTGTCAGGCCGGGAAATCGGCCTGCGGGTTAATTTTGGGCAATGTCGGCCTAACTTCTTGCATATGCTTGCCAACAGTGCGCCACACTCAATGTGCACGGTGTTCACGAGCATCCGGGGCTCAGGTCTTCCGTGATCGCCTTCGGCACGGATCCATGCCTTCTTCGAAGGAAAATCCGGGCCCAGCGGACGCGGACGAATCTTGTCGGCCTTTGCATCGCTGCAATGAAGCTAATTGTCGGATTTGGTGATCGTTTCTGGTCCGATATCGCCATCGCTGCGCTTTGAGAGAACCTTGTCGATCAGTCCGAACTCCTTCGACTGTTCCGCCGTCATGAAATAATCACGGTCAAGCGTGCGTTCAATCGTCTCGTATTCCTGACCGGTATGGGTCACATAGACCTCGTTCAGGCGCCGCTTCATCTTGATGATATCCTCGGCGTGACGCTCGATGTCGGAGGCCTGCCCCGAAAAACCTCCGGACGGCTGGTGCACCATGATGCGGGCGTTCGGCAGGGCGTAGCGCATCCCGGCATCACCAGCGCATAACAGCAGCGAACCCATCGACGCGGCCTGTCCAATGCACAGGGTTGCGATCTTCGGCTTGATGAACTGCATCGTGTCGTAGATCGCCATGCCGGCCGTCACCACGCCACCTGGCGAATTGATGTACATGGAGATCTCTTTGTCGGGGTTTTCGGCCTCGCAATAAAGGAGCTGCATGCAGATCGACGCGGCCATGTGATCCTCGATCGGGCCGGTGACGAAGATGATTCGTTCCTTGAGAAGACGGGAGGGCAGATCGTAGCCGCGCTCACCGCGGTTGGTCTGCTCCACCACCATCGGCCAGAAGGTTGCAGTCGGGGCGAACTTTTGGTCGTGCATTTCTTGACGTTCTCCAGTTCAACCTCCGCCAAAGTCGGACGACGGCGGCGGCGTTCGGTTCGCGGCGGGCCGCAGCCCGCCTTCGCGGCACTTAAACGCAAATTCTACCAGCTTCCGGCGATAAACCGCCTCAGGCCTGATCGGCTTCGGTTTCGGCTTCCAGCGCCTTCTGCAGCTCTTCCTTGGTCACCATACGTTCGCTCGGCTTGGCCAGCTCGACGATGTAGTCGACGACCTTGTCCTCGAAGATCGGGGCGCGCAGCTCGGCAAGGGCCGCCGGGTTCTTCTGGTAATATTCGTAAACGGCCTTTTCTTGACCGGGGAACTGGCGGACCTGCTCGATCAGAGCCTTGCGAAGTTCTTCCTCACCGATCTCGATCTTGTTCTTGTCACCGATTTCGCCGATGACAAGCCCCAGCCGGACGCGGCGCTCGGCGAGCTTGCGGTATTCCTCGCGACCTTGCTCCTCGGTCTTGCCTTCGTCTTCCCACTTCTTGCCTTCGCGCTCCATGGCGCCGGCCAGCTGTTCCCACAGCCCCTCGAACTCGCGTTCGACCAGCGACGGCGGTAATTCGAAATCATGAGCCTTTTCAAGCTCATCGAGCAATTTCCGCTTGAGCAGGTTGCGGGCGGCCTGCGCGTATTCGTTGGAAATGCGGCCTTCCATCAGTTCCTTCAGCTTGTCGATACCTTCAAGACCGAGCGACTTGGCGAAGTCGTCATCCGCCTCAGGGCGCTTCGGCTTGGAAACCTTCTGGATCATGGTTTCGAAGGTGGCGGTTTTGCCGCGCAGGTGCTCGGCGCCGTAATCGTCGGGGAACTTCACTTCCAGAAGTCGCTCTTCACCGGCCTTGACGCCGGTCAACTGCTCTTCGAAGCCGGGGATGAACCGTCCCTCGCCGAGAACGAGGTCGACGTCTTCGGCGGTTCCGCCATCGAAAGGCTCGCCGTCGATCTTGCCGACGAACGAGATGGTCAGCTGGTCCTTGTCCTCGGCAGCGCGGCCTGCTTCTTCCTCGTAGCCCATGTTGTTTTCGAGAAGGCGATCGATGGCCTCATCGCGGTCTTTGTCCTCCACCTTGGCGGTGAGCCGCTCCAGCTTCAGCGTTGTAAAGTCGGTCAGTTCAATCTTCGGCAGAACCTCGAAGGTCATCGAATAGGCCAGATCGTCTTCTCCAGCGAGGATGCGCTCGATCTTTTCGGGATCTTCGGGGAGGACGATGTCGGGCTGCAAGGCGGGGCGCTCCTCGCGCTCCTTGATGGCCTTGGCGCTGGTTTCCTTGACGGCATCGTTCAAGATTTCGAGCATCACCGACTTGCCGTACACCTTCTTCAGGTGATTGACGGGAACCTTGCCCTTGCGGAAGCCCTTGAGCTGTACCGTATCCTTGAGCTGGTTCAGACGATCCTCGTAGCGCTCATTCAATTCGGCGGTGGCAACGACCACCTCGATCTGGCGCTTCAGGCCCTCCGACGACACTTCCTTGATCTGCATAAGCCTAACCTGCTCTATCTTTACTCGTTCGTTGCGTTGCCAGTGCGCGCGCGGCGGCTGGTATTGATTCTTCTGACTGCCCGCGCCTGGCAGGCTCGTCCTGCGGCGCCATGGGCGTTCGGAGCGGCAAAATTGGTGCGGGCGGAGGGACTTGAACCCCCACGGCCAAGGCCACCAGAACCTAAATCTGGCGTGTCTACCAATTCCACCACGCCCGCGACCGAGACCGGTCCTACCGGTCTGCCTTTATTCCGAAGCGGCGTGCTTATCACGATGTCGAGCCCAGCGCACCCACCTTGTAACAGCCTTTCGTGCATTCGGGCTCAGAGGCTGGATATCGGGGCCGGTCGAGGTCCGTCAGCCCCATATATCCGGGCATGGCCCGCCGAATCAATGGGTCGCAGGATTAGAGGCCGGAAAACGTAAACGGCCGGGATCGCATTGGTGCAATCCCGGCCGACTTTCGTCTGGCTGCCCGTTCGATGGCGTTATTTCAATGCGGCGTACTCGCAGCAGCCCGACTCGCTACCGAAGTGGTAGCGCAGGCCGATCTTGAACTCGTGGGCTGCAATGTCGTCGATATCGACTTGCGGGTTGAGGAAACCTGCGTTGTCGACGCGACCCGATTGGGCGCTGCCCATGTCGATGTACTTGTAGCCGAAATCCAGGATTGCGCGATCGGAGACTTGATAGGCGACACCGGCCATCAGCGACCATGCGAAGGACAGTTCCTTGTCGCCTTCGATACGGTTGGTGAGGTTGGGATTGTCGGTGAAGTAGACATCGTCGACCATGTGGTAGGCAGCCCCGACGCCGGCGCCGACGTAGGGTACGAAGCCGTGATACTGGCCGAGGTCGTAATAAAGGTTGGCCATCAGCGTGTAACTCTTGACCGAGGTATGGATCGGATCATCCACTTCAGGGGCGATTGTGCCAATGGGGTTGCCGACGAGGGTGCCGTTGTAGATGGGGGGAACGCCCCAGACGTCCCGTTCGCCGCGGAAACCGAACATGACTTCGGCGCGGAACCCGCGCGAACCCGAGCCGCAACCGGCACCCACTTCGGCGAGCCAAGTGTTGTCCATGGAAACTTCCTGGACTTCGCTTCCGGCGAATTCGAAGTTCACTTCACCGTGGTCAATGACGCCGTTGCCGTTCCAGTCGTCGCCAGCGAACCATTCGTTGTGGACCGGCCAGTTCATGTCCGGATCGCGCGAAACCGAACCGCCGACATCGGCGCGGATGTAGCAGGGGCCGGCGGGTGCGTGGACGCGCGGCAGCGGACGGTAGGTGTCCTTCAGCGAGCCGCCGAGATCGGCGGCCATTGCCGGTGATGTGAGAGCTGCAGCGAGTGCGACAGCCGCCGAGGCAAGCCCGGACTTCAATACGTTGGTCATAGCCTTTTCAATCCCTCTCAGACAGGCGCTCGCTTTTCGGGAGACCTGCAGACCTTTGGTTTGCATCTTCAAACGTAGAGGGGATCGGTTAAGGGCCGGTTAAATGGCGTACCGGGTCGGGACATCCCCGGCGCTTGGCGTGGGAGCCGCGTGACTGGATGGCCACACCGAAAGTTTAACAATCAATTAAGAGCAGCACGCCGGGCAATATTGCAGCGCGTTGTCTCCCAGACTAGTGTTCCGACTCTGACATATGGTTCCCTGCCGGGAACCTGAATGTCAGCCCGGAACACTAGGCAACCTTTTGATTGTGTTCTGGATTCACAAACATTTGACGACCTCCACCCGGGAATCAAATGTTTGATCCAGAA
>JAHJSN010000007.1 GCA_018830445.1 Alphaproteobacteria bacterium
CGAGCGCAATCTCGTCGAGCGGTTCTTCGGCAATCTCAAGCAATACCGGGCTCTCGCCACCCGTTACGACAAGCTCGCTAACACTTTCCTTGCGGCGGTGGCGCTGGTTTGCGTACTGTTCTGGCTCAACTGACGACAGGCGCTAAGAAATATCGCGTCTCTGTCAGCTCTCCCTGAGTGAAGTCCACTGGCGTGCGCCACACAGAGCGTGAGACCGGATGTCGGCAGCGATCCACCAAGAAACATAGGATTGATCATCGTATGGGGCGGCGATACTATCTGAGCCGTCTCGGCAACAAAGTTCTGGTGGCGACTATGAAGATATTGATCTCGCTCCTATTATTGTGCGGCTGCCTGCTCCACCCCATGACCTCGCGCGCCTCTGAAACAAATCTCGATCACGCCTCTCTCAAGGCCATGATCGAAGGCTTGGGCTATGAGCCGGTCGAGAAGACGTACTCCGACAGCGGCGCCAAGTTCTGGGAGCTGTCTTTTCCCAGAGGGCCGTGGACCTACACGGTAGCTGTGAATGCAAATAGCAGGGAAACTCTTTGGACGTCAGTCGAGTTTGCTGTTTACAAGGGCCCGCCAGAAAACATTCCGCAAAGCGCGTTGCTAGGAATGCTTTTAGAAAACACCAATCTCAAGTGGTCGCAGTTTCGCTATCAGGCCAATACGCATAGCTTCTTTCTGGTTTCGGTGCTGCGCAACAAGACTATTTCGCCCGCCGACTTGCGCCGCGTGATCGATGAGATCGTTGCGGCAGCGGATCGCACGCAGAAGTTGTGGGATCCAAAGCTATGGCCCAAATCTGCTGGCGCTAAATTCGTGAAAGCTGTTCCCGAGGCGGCAGGGGCCGCCCAAAAGTAGGTCGCACTGCTGTATTTCGCGCGCCAGTGTTCCGACTCTGACATATGGTTCCCTGCCGGGAACCTGAATGTCAGCCCGGAACACTCTGCCCAGAAGATTAGGCAACCTTTTGATTGTGTTCTGGATTCACAAACATTTGACGACCTCCACCCGGGAATCAAATGTTTGATCCAGAATGCTAGCAGATGTCACGAGCACCGCACCGCTACAGTTCGGAGAATGTACACAAATTTCACGTGCGAGGATTCATGCGAAGGAAAATCATCGCCCAAACCGCAAATTTCTCCATCGCTCGGTCTCTGCTGGCTGGCGTGGCATTGCTTCTGGCGCTGCCTTCGCTGGCTCGGGCATCCGACGACGGCAAGACATTTTTCAGTATCCCTCTCTCCTCCACGCCTGATCAGGTGGAGCAGCTATTCAGGGGCACCAAGGGCTACACGGTGACCCGCAAGCGGAGTGAATTGGGGGACGACATTCAGGCAAACTTCGAATCCGGCGTCAGCCGTGTCCTGTTCGTGGATGGCCGCATCTTCTCGATTTTCTATGACGTGGTCGGCTATATGCCCGAAACACGGCTGCGCCAGATCGATACCTATTTCACAAAGCAATTGGGACGTCCGGCATTTCTCAAGCTCGAAAAGCTCGAAAACTTCTTCTCTGCTACCGATATGAAGGCATGCGATGCAAGTTGCGCAAAGTCATGTCCCGCTCAGGCGTCCATCTATGCGTGCGCAGAAGGAAGACAATGCCACGCAGCCTGCCGCAGTGCCCTCGTGCCGGCTGAACCGACCGAGCGTCAGGATTATCTCTTCGCCGGCGTGGCAAATCCTGACGCGTCGTTTGCGGCCTACTGGCCATGCAGCGGTCGCGCTGGTGGTAAGCCGGCCAATCTGTTCGATCAGGCGCCAACCGATTGCCTCATCAGATTGTCGATCCAATATTGCAAACGTTCAAAGGAGAACGGCGCTACGAAAGTCAGCTGCGCTTACAATATGCTGTATCGGGACACGGCGCTCGAACGCGCCGCCAAAGGCCGCAAAACCGCGATGCCTGCGCAGCAGCACTCACCGTCCAAGGCGGTCGAGTCAAATCAATCGGCTGCGCAGCAAGGCAATGGCCCTCGCCCCGGCTCGATCGAGTATCGCAAGGCCTTGGCGAGGGAAAAGGCGAAACTAAAGGCGGTAGAGACCCGTAAGAACGAGCGGGACAATGCCGACCAACCGCAGAAACAGACCGGACTCGATCCGGACACCTTCAAACAAAACAAGAAGATCGCAGAGGGCTCAAAGAGGCAAGTCGGTCCTGAAAGCCATCGCACCTCCAACGAGGAGGCGATAAAGGACATGCTCGCCAAGCAATTTGGCGTCAAGAACATGGAATGGGCCGGCGAGGTAAAAGTCGACCACAGCATTTTTGGTCTGCCACTAAGCGCCAAGCCCGAGGCGGCCCTGGCGTTCCTGAAGCAACGCGGCGCCAACAACATCAAGGCTACCAAGGAGCGGCGTTACAGCATTTTCACCGCCGATGATCACGGCGCCTCCTGGCGGCTCGGCTTCCTGCCCGACGGGCGGCTGTTTGAGCTCCACTACTCCTCGGCGACGCATCCATTTGCCGATCGCAAGACCATATACAGCGGCTTTTTCAATTCGCTCGGCCGTCCAGTCAACATCGACGACAGGCGGTTTACAGTGACGCCGCAGGAC
This sequence comes from Alphaproteobacteria bacterium, assembly GCA_018830445.1. Taxonomy (GTDB): domain Bacteria; phylum Pseudomonadota; class Alphaproteobacteria; order Rhizobiales; family Hyphomicrobiaceae; genus Filomicrobium. The sequence goes on from JAHJSN010000007.1 coordinate 2,574, forward strand.
ACCACCTACCAGCGCTACGAGGCAGCGTTGGCGACCTGTGACGAAATCACCTCCAAAGTTTTGGCGACGTGCCGTGAGAACGGCGCCAAATCCTGCCGCATACCGCATAAGGAAAGCTGCGCGGTCACGCATTATCTGTTCGATCAACCGCCGATCGATCAGCTGGCAGAGCTGATATTTGTCAGCAGCAGCGATGAACGACCGCCGGTAGTGAGCTGGTCATGTATCGAGAAGGCGGAACCGGTGATGCTCAACTCGCAGGCCCGCGATGTCACCGGCTGCGCCTTGAGACTTTGGGGGAGAGGCGAGGGCCGCAAGACCTTTTCCTATAGCATAGATTATAAAAACGTTCCGCTTCACAACATGTCGCGCGACCCGAGCGAACTGGAACTTGACCGTATCGAGAAGGAACAGAGCCAGAAGTTCGAGGAGTTCAAGAGAAAGATGAATAGGAAGCCGTAGGTTTTGGTTTCCGTCCGGCGGTGTAACCTGATGTCTGGAAATTGCTCTTGAGGCAATGCGGCTGTGGACGCCCTTGTTCCCCCGCGGGGGAACAAGGGCGAATCACGCATCGATGTTCTTCGACCAAGAGGAACCTCGATGACAAGTAACGATAC
>JAHJSN010000091.1 GCA_018830445.1 Alphaproteobacteria bacterium
ACTAGTGTTCTGGATCAAACATTTGATTCCCGGGTGGAGGTCGTCAAATGTTTGTGAATCCAGAACACAATCAAAAGGTTGCCAAGTGTTCCGGGCTGAGAGTGTTCCGGGCTGACATTGTTCCGGGCTGACATTCAGGTTCCCGGCAGGGAACCATATGTCAGAGTCGGAACACTACACCCAACATTGGTAGGTAGCCTGCTCAACACAAGCCTGCGCGGTGTTGACCCACAAACACCCCACTTCTACCGTCCGGCAGCAGCCACCTGCGTATCCCATGCGCCGGACCCACCTTGTTCGGAATTCGAACCCCTGAACGCCGGAACGCCTGCAAGCTGCGTTCCGCCGATGTTGCGCGGAACTTCCACCGGTTCGAGCGCGACCAGCTTGCGCACGGCTGCGGTGTCGGCGGCGGCAGCCTGGATCGGCAGATCCTGCGCGCCGATCTTGGCGGATTCTTCATAGCGTCCCTGCAGGCCTACGACGAGTGCCAGGTTCTGGCGGACGCGCTTCGAATCGCCGCCGGCATCGACCGCCTGCCGCAGCAGGTTTTCAGCTTCGACCGGATCGCCGCCCATGGCATGGGCCATCGCAAGGTTGTTGAGCACCGAAGGGTGGTTCGGCGCCAGTGCCAGCGCACGCTGGAAGAACGGAATCGCTTCCTTGTAGCGCCCCTGCTTGGCAACCGCCGTGCCACGCGCCGAGATCACCCGCCAGTCGGGACGTGCCGGGTTGTCGGCCTGCGCCAGAACCTTTTCGGCGATCTGTGCCTGTCCTAGGTCCAGCGCGAGGCGGCCATATTCGCCGGCAAGTTCCGGGCTGTCGCCATGATAGACCGCAGCCTGTTGCAGAACCGACAGCGCCTGCTGCTTGTGGCCCATGGCCTTGAGGTTTTTCGCATAGGCAAGCCCGGCCTCCTTATCCATCGGAGAGGTCGAGAACTTCTTGCCCCAGTATTCGGTCGCTGCCGCAAGTTCGGTTTGCGCCGGAGCATTCGGATTGGCCGCATCGACCGGCGCGGCCGAATTGCTCGCCGTCAGGTCGGGCAATCCTCCCATTTGCGCGCAGCCGCCGGCAAACAGGCTGAGACTCGCTATCGAGACAGCCGCGCCGATCCGAAGTCTCGCGCGTTTTGCGGGTTTTTGCGCCATGGCGGCATCTTCCTTGTACTGAGCCCGATAACGTGTCGAGGCATGCGAATCAGTTGAGTTCTCAGCCGTCAGCATGTGAGACAGTGCTCAACAAAGGCTTAACCAGCGCCACGACCGGAACGACATTCGGCCCTAAGCGGCAGCTTTTCCGCGGGCTTGCCCCACCGTTTTGGGCTGCCGAGAATGCTTCTTGAGACTCGTGCTAAAGAACCCCCGGGCAGACGAAGCTGGAGCCCTGAGCAAACCGGCGCCCTTCAGGAGAACGCCTCATGAGCGATGCAATGGCCGCTTGGCCGCGAATTCCCGACACAACCGAGGTTTATGCAACCTCCGCTTCCCACGCCCGCCCCGTTTGGCTCATCGCCGATGGCGACGATCCCGCCGCGGCGATTACCGAGGCGGGCATCAGCGCGGACTGGCTCAAGGCCAACGCGCTCAGCGGCAAGGCCAAGCGCACTGCCCTGCTGGCCGGCAGCGACGGCTCGCTTGCCGGTGCCGTTCTGGGGGCAGGGGATGGCAATGCCGGCGAGCCCTGCGGACCATCCGAACTGCTGTTGGGTCTTCTACCGAACGCTTTGCCCGCCGGCGATTACCGCCTGGCGACCCCGAACCCCGACACCGCCGAACTGGCCGCCATTGCCTGGGGTCTCGGCTCCTATCGGTTCCAACGCTATCGCGGCACCGGCAACGGCGGCACAGTCGGCGGCACAGTCGGCGGCAAGCCGGCGGCGGCAAAACTCGTCGTGCCCGATGGCGTCGACGCCGGGCGCGTGGCCGCGATTGTCGAAGGCGTCTGGTTCGGTCGCGATCTCATTAATACGCCGGCTTCCGACATGGGTCCCGCCGACCTTGAAGCCGCTGCCCGGTTGTTGGCCGAAAGGCACGGCGCGAAAATCTCTGTCGTGACCGGCGACGAGCTTCTGACCAAGAACTTGCCGATGATCCATGCCGTCGGACGCGCGTCCGACCGCCCTCCAAGACTGATCGACCTGAGCTGGCAGCCGCCCTCCGGCGGCAGCGGCTTGAAGACCGTCACGCTGGTCGGCAAGGGGATCACGTTCGATACCGGCGGCCTCGACCTGAAGCCGGCGGCCGGCATGTTGATCATGAAAAAGGATATGGGCGGGGCGGCAAGTGCGTTGGCGCTCGCTCACATGATCATGTCGCTGCAATTGCCGGTGCGCCTCAGGGTGCTCATCGCGTCCGCCGAAAACGCGGTGTCCGGCAACGCCTTCCGGCCCGGCGACATTCTCACCAGCCGTTCCGGCCGCACGGTGGAAATCGGCAACACCGACGCCGAGGGTCGCCTCGTGCTCGCCGACGCCCTGACACTGGGCGGCGAATCGAGGCCCGACCTGATGATTTCGCTCGCAACGCTGACCGGCGCCGCCCGTGTCGCATTGGGGCCGGATTTACCGGCTTTCTTCACCGACGATGATGCTTTCGCCGAAACGGTCGCCCGCCATGGCACGGCGATTGGCGATCCGGTCTGGCGGATGCCCTTCTGGCGCGGCTACGAAGCCCGCTTCGATAGTGAGATTGCCGATATGAACAACGTCTCCGATGGACCGTTTGCCGGGGCGGTTACGGCAGCACTTTTCCTGCGCCGCTTTGCCGGCAACGCAAAGCGCTACGCCCACATCGATATGTTCGGCTGGCGCCCGGCGCCGACATCGCTGGGGCCGAAGGGCGGAGAGCCGCATGCAGCCCGCATGCTGTTGAATGTACTTGGCGAGGAGACGGCAGCGTGAGCGACGAATCAGTAAGCCAAGCCCCGCCCGGAGCACATGTGGAAAAGCCGGTGACAGCTGCGTCAGCTTCTGAGCCGCCGCCAATTCCTGCACCGCAGAAACCGGCCGCCGCCGAGTCGCCCGAGGAGCGCGAGCCCCCGCTCGATCCGCGCCGCCACGCCTATCGCCCCGATCTGGCGGCCGAAAACCTGAAGGGCCGTGTTGATGCCCGGCGGTTCGTTGCCGGCAATTGGGGACAGATTGTCGTTCCTTCGATCCAGATCCGCAGCAAGCCAGCCGAAACCGCGCCGGTCGATACCGAGGCATTGTTCGGTGAAATGCTCGTTGTCTACGACGTTGCCGAAGGCTGGGCCTGGGTCCAGCTGCTGCGCGATGGTTACGTCGGCTACGCGCAGGTCAATGCGATATCCAGTGACATCGAAGCGGCCACCCATCGCGTCAAGGCGGTCGGCACGTTCGTTTATCCCGAACCCGACATCAAGACGCCTCCGCTGGCCCATTTGAGTCTCAACAGTGCCCTGACGGTGGTCGAACAGCTAGAGCAGTTCTACCGCCTCGCCTCCGGCGGGTTCGTCGCAGTGCGCCACGTTGCGCAAGAAGACACATACGCGCGCGATTTCGTCGATATCGCCGAGAAGTTCATCGATACGCCCTACCTGTGGGGCGGCCGCACCCGGCTCGGCATCGACTGCTCGGGGCTGGTGCAGGTCTCGCTTGAGGCCGCCGGCATCACCTGTCCGCGCGACAGCGACATGCAGCGCGCCGAAGTCGGCAACGACGTCCTGATGCGCGAAGACTACGAAGGCTTGCAGCGGGGCGACCTGATCTTCTGGCCAGGCCACGTCGGCATAATGGCCGACGGCCTCATGCTGTTGCACGCCAACGCCCATCACATGGCCGTCACCGTCGAGACCTTGCCCGAAGCCATCGAGCGCATGGCCCGGACTGGCATCCGCCCGACCGCAGTCAAGCGCCCCGACGGACTTTGCGCCTGACAAAGTGCGGCGAGTGTTCTGGATCAAACATTTGATTCCCGGGTGGAGGTCGTCAAATGTTTGTGAATCCAGAACACAATCAAAAGGTTGCCTGGTGTTCCGGGCTGACATTCAGGTTCCCGGCAGGGAACCATATGTCAGAGTCGGAGCACT
>JAHJSN010000092.1 GCA_018830445.1 Alphaproteobacteria bacterium
GGTGCCGCACAGGAGTTGTCAATTGAGGCGCGCTGAACGCCACACTAAGCCATTGTTTTCGCTAGTGGCCTTCATGTCTCGCCTAAATCGTCAGCGGTTGCGGCCAGCACGCCGATTTAGGCGAGACAGGCCACTAGTCGTCAGCGCCCGTTGCGCTCACTTGTTGCCGATCCAGAAATCCAGCCCCCGTTCCAGCAACTCGTCTGCACGCACATAGTGCGTACCATCGCACGAGAAATTGAGGCTCACGAGCCCGTTGCAGATGTTGAGCGATCCGGATCTCAGATAGATCGTTTCGTCGGCGAAGCGAAGTTCCCGGAACATCTCGAACACCTTCGGAATCATATCCTGCGGTACGCATGCGCAGTCCGGGTAGGGCCGGCTGCGATAGGCCAGGCAGATGGCGGGATCGAGCAGGTCGGTGCTGTCCAGCAGACGGTAACTGAACGGGTCGTCCAGGAGCCATATCGTGGCCCGGTTGCTGGAAAAATGCACCTTGCCGTGGAAGATCCCGCGCTCCATCATCAGTTCGCAAACGAGCGGCAGCACGACATCCAGGTGTTCGTCGAGCACGCTTTGCACGCGCTGCTGGGCGAACAGGCCACCGCGGATCGCGGGGTCGCCTTTGACCTGCCGCCAGGTCTGAACATCGCGGTAGAGCCGTTCTGTTGCAGGCAGTTCCAGAAGATCGAAATCCGCGCCGATAAATCCGATCAGCTGCCCGCTCGCATCGCGTACCACCTGCACGGCCGTAAGCATCGGCCGCTTGCGGTTCCGGCTGATATAGGCTTCCGACAATTTGAAGTCGGTACTCCCCACCAGGCCCTGCAGATAGGGCCGGTCGGCGCGGTTCCGTCCCCGGTACGATGGATCGTTTCCCGTGCGCGTGATGTTGTCGACGAACTGGATACCGTTCGGATCGAGTGCGAATATATGTTTGCAGTACTCCATTTCGACAATGCGTCTTGTCAGAACCGCTTCAACCGCGGCGCGGTTAGCGAAACGCTCGCGTGCCCCGTGCGCCAGCGAATTCATCACCGGGCCGATCAACGCGGTGAGCTTCTCTCGCTGCTTCTGTGTCGCTTCCTTGAGCGTTGCTTCCGGCATGAGGCTTGGGCAGCCTTTCTTAAAACAGGGTAGCGGTGCCAGTCTCTCGGCGAACCGTCCCGGCAATTAAACCCCTGCGCGCTTGTTTTGCAAAGGCACTGCGCAATGCCCTGCTTCAGGAAGCCCAGAACTGAAACGCCCAAGCCGGTAATCGATTGACCACGATTGCAAGCAGAAAAAAAACCGCAACACCGCCACGGCGGCAAGCCGTAAGGCGGTGGCGGTTTAGAAAATACAAAGACCCCGATTGATGGGCAGGCCCGGCCGGCCTACAGCGACCGCAACAGGCATCCCAGAGCCAGGATGATGTACGCCACGAGCAAGCCTGTGAATTGCGTCATGTCGCCGGTCAGCCCCGGAATCGTCGCACCGAAGAATTTGGCGAACAGCACCGAAAGCATGATCACGAAAGAAAGCAGGAATGTCAGAAGGCTCGGTGCGCTAAGGCCCATGTTTTGTCCGCTCCCAATTTCCGAGAAAGGCTTCGTACGAGTATTTGCCATGGCGTCCTCACTCACGAGTGATTGCGTCGAAATCGCGTTGTCCGCGCGTTTGACGGCACGGGGGGTTAGCCTGATCTTGAACACGATTCCCGCAGGCCCGTCTCGCAACCGATCCGCCAAGGTGTGGACAACCGAAGCCAAAAGGTCGCCTTCCGTGATCCCCGGTGCCGCCCTTTGAAGCATTAAGCAGACACGCCCCCGAACCGATCTCGCGCATTACGCTGCGCCCGTCTGGTGGCATGCCACTGGAGGTAACCCCGCTGTAAATCAGCGACCAACGTGCACACCCGCCGCAAAGCATTTGCGAAACCTCGCTCCACTCACTAACCTTCGACCTTAGTCGAATGCAAAAAAAGCGGCCCCGGCGTCACCAGGTCCTGCCGGGTCCTCATAAAAAGTGCTGAGCCAGGGGAAACGCTACTCAATGAAGAACAAGGTAATTTCGGCGGATGATGCGATCGCCCTCATTCGTGACAACGACGTGATTGCGACCACCGGGTTCGTCCAGAGTTGTATTCCCGAAGCCCTGCATGCGTCGCTTGAGAAACGCTACGTCCGCAGCGGCAAACCGCGCGACCTCACTCTCATCATGTGCGCCGGCGCAGGCGACAGCAAGGGTCTTGGCACCGGCCGCCTGCACCATGAGGGGCTCCTGAAGCGGGTCATCGCCGGCAATCTCGGCCGCATGCCCAAGGTCGCCGAGGCCGCGCGCAACAATCAGATCCAGGGCTACAACCTGCCCCAGGGGATCATCGCCAAGCTCTACCGTTCCTGCGCTGCCGGTCACCCTGGCCTGTTCTCGAAGGTCGGCCTGCACACCTACGTCGATCCGCGCCTCGACGGCGGCAAGGTCAATGAAGTGACGACCGAAGACATCGTCAAGCTGGTCGATGTCGAAGGCGAGGAATGGCTGTTCTACAAGGCGACCCCGATCGATGTGGCCTTGATACGCGCCACCAGCGCCGATCCCTCCGGCAACCTCAGCATGGAAAAGGAACCCCTCACCCTCGACGTCCTCGCCCAGGCGATGGCCGCCCACAACAACGGCGGCGTTGTCATCGCCCAGGTCGAGCGCATCGTCGAACAGGGTTCGATCAAGCCGAAGGACGTCAAGGTTCCCGGCATCCTCGTCGATTGCGTCGTCGTCGCCGACCCGCCCGAGATGCACCGCATGAACTACGGCGTCGTGTACGATCCCGCACTTGCAGGCGAAGTCCGCGTGCCCGTCGAAGCCATGGCCAAGATGCCGCTCAACGAGCGCAAGATCATCGCCCGGCGTGCGGCCTTCGAGTTGCCCCCCAACGGTGTCATCAATCTGGGTGTCGGCGCGCCCGACGGTGTCGCTGCCGTCGCCAACGAGGAGAAGGTCACCCCGCACATTGTCATGACGACGGAAGCCGGTGCCGTCGGCGGCGTTCTTGCCGGAGGATCGAGTTTCGGTTCTTCGGTGAACGCGCACGCGATCATGGACCAGAACCAGATGTTCGACTTCTACCACGGCGGCGGCCTCGATCTGACCTGCCTCGGCATGGCCGAGTGCGACCGCAGCGGAAACGTCAACACCAGCCGCTTCGCTGGCCGCATCAACGGCTGCGGCGGCTTCATCGACATCTCGCAGAACTCGCGCGCCGTGGTCTTCGCGGGAACCTTCACCGCCGGCGGTCTGAAAGTCGAGATCAAGGACGGCGAACTGAAGATCCTGCAGGAGGGCCGCTCGCGAAAATTCGTCAAGAAGGTCGAGCAGATCACCTTCTCCGGCACCTATGCGGCGATGCGCCACCAGCCTGTGCTCTACGTCACCGAGCGCTGCGTATTCCAGCTGACCATGGAAGGTCTCGAACTGGTTGAGGTGGCACCCGGCATCGAGATCGAACGCGACATCGTCAACCAGATGGACTTCATGCCGGTCATCAAGTCGCCGATCGAAATGAATGCACGGATCTTCCGCGATGAGCCGATGGACCTGCTGTCCGAATTGACCAACCGGACCTTGAAGGAGCGCGTCGCCTATGATCGGGAACGCAACATCCTTTTCATCAATCTCGAAGGTTGGAGCGTGCGCAAGAAGAGCGACATCGCCGATCTCCAGGCGTCCCTCGTCGAAGTCTGCGAGAAGGCCGGCAAGCTCGTCAACGCCGTCGTCAACCAGGACGGCTGCCGTATCGCCGACGATCTCCACGACGACTTCGTCGAAATGGTCAACTTCATGATGAAGCGCTATTACGCGACCGTCTCGCGCTATACGACCAGTGCCTTCATGCGCCTCAAGATGCAGGAAGGCATTGCCCAGCGCGGACAGCAGCCGCACATCTACGAGAGCGGCAAGGAAGCCCACGCCGCCCTCGCCGACGAAGCCGGATGGGATTCGCTCGTGAATTGGAAGTCGAAAGGCTGACGCCGCTTTCAGCTCCGCGCAGATCTGTCGCCACAAAGATCAAGGCAGCGTCGTTCGCGGCGGTTGCGCGAAATCAGCCCCTCGGCCCCCGCCGGGAAAGCGTAGAAATTTGCTTGCAGGGCACCGGAAAAAAACACATCTCGAACGCATCGCGATCGAGAATGGAATAATATTTCTTCCCGTCGCGAAATTCATAAAACTGTCAAGAAGATATTGCCCCGGCAGGATCGCATCTGTTTCAATGCAGTTTCTGCAACCTAACGATTATCGGCCTCGATGTTAAATGACGCATAGCAATCTTTCCGTCTTCGCTTTGAGTTCACGAGAGTTCGCGATCTGGCTCGGCTGTGCGGCGTTGGCAGTGTTCTTTGCGCTCGGCGATATCGGATTCATCGGGGCTCTCGCTCGGGAAGACCACTTTGTCGAGAATCTGACCGCGCTGTTCTTCGTATCAGGAGCAGGCCTGTGCCTCTGGTTCATTAGAGACGCCAGCTATCGGCTTGCCAAGATTGGATGGATTTTTCTGTGCCTGCTGTTTGCCGGAGAGGAAACGAGCTGGCTTCAGCGTGTTTTCGATTACTCGGTTCCAGCCGTCGAACAGATGAACTACCAGCGGGAATTCAATCTCCATAACCTGGATATTCTGGGCGGCCATATCAGGGTGCAAGACCAGGCCGCAGTCGAGGATCACACCGGCTGGGTGAGGATCATCAAAAAACATCTGCATTCGCAGAACCTCTTCAACCTCGGTTTCTTCACCTACTTCCTGGTGCTGCCGATCTTGCTTTGGCGCGGCAGCTTGAAGTTTCTGCAAAAGAAACTGGACATCCCCGCTTTCAATCCCGCCTTCGTAGCGATGGTGTGGGCATGTGTCGGCGTCACAATCGTATTCACCTTGATGATGGAGCCGGAGACGGTTCGGCGCCACTACATGCTGGAACTTCGTGAAGTCTACATGTCGCTGGCCATTCTGATCCACATCTTCTCGTTTGCCATACCTGCAAAGGACCGCAAGCTTGGCCAGGGACCGGGTCGGTAGTGTTCCGGATCAAACATTTGATTCCCGGGTGGAGGTCGTCAAATGTTTGTGAATCCAGAACACAATCAAAAGGTTGCCAAGTATTCCGGGCTGACATTGTTCCGGGCTGACATTCAGGTTCCCGGCAGGGAACCATATGTCAGAGTCGGA
>JAHJSN010000093.1 GCA_018830445.1 Alphaproteobacteria bacterium
TGCCATCGATCTCAACACCGCGCATTGTGCGTCCGTTGCCGTCACTGGAGACTTGCCTGCCATGCTCCACCCCCCGAATCAGATGGAAACAGGGAATCACAATCGGGATTCGTTGGGAATCCCGCACCAACCTGCTTAGGCGAACCGGTGCTTCGCGCGGGGCTCCTCAGTCCTTGACCTCGAACGTGACCTTGCACGTCACCCGGTAGTCCTTGATCTTTCCATCATTTCCGACCGTCGCGGAAAAATCCTGCACCCACACCGATTTGATGTCTTTGACCGACTCGGCGGCCTTGCTCACGGCTTTCTGCGCGGCATCTTCCCATCCCTTGTCGGAGTGGGTCATCAGTTCGAGCACTTTCAAGATCGTCATTGACGCCTCCATTGGCTGTTAAGCGGCGTCAGGCTGGTGCCCGCGCCATCTCCAGCATCGGCCTCAACCTCGGCCTGAAGGTGGCAGATGCGCTATATCGCTGTTTTGGTTATCCAATACCCCGCGTGACACACGCGGGCATGTGCGTATATTGCCGCCTTGAATCATTCATGACCTTGAGCGAGCGCAAATGGCCAAAGCTGCCCAGAAATCCAACCCATCCAAATCGGCCAAGTCGAACAACGTTCCAACCACGCCTGCCTCTGGAGGCTCAGGTGGCTCCAACACCGGCTTGCCGAGTGTTGGAAATCAAAAAGACACCGGCTTGCCGAGTGTTGGGCAATCAACAACGCTACGCCCCACCGAATCCTTCCAGGACATGATCCTGACGCTACAGCAGTATTGGGCGGCCCATGGCTGTGTCGTCCTGCAACCCTACGATATGGAAGTCGGCGCTGGCACATTCCACCCGGCGACGACGCTTCGCTCGCTCGGACCAAGGCCATGGAACGCCGCCTACGTGCAACCTTCGCGCCGTCCCAAGGATGGCCGTTACGGCGAAAACCCCAACCGGCTTCAGCACTATTACCAGTTCCAGGTGATCATGAAGCCCTCGCCGCCCGACATCCTGGAACTCTACCTCGGCAGCCTCGACGCCATCGGCATCGACACAAGCGTCAACGACATTCGTTTCGTCGAGGACGATTGGGAAAGCCCGACACTAGGCGCATGGGGCCTCGGCTGGGAGGTCTGGTGCAACGGTATGGAGGTGACGCAGTTCACCTATTTCCAGCAGGTCGGCGGTTTCGATTGCCGACCCGTTTCCGGCGAAATCACCTACGGGCTTGAACGCCTCGCCATGTACGTGCAGGGCGTCGACCGCGTCTTCGACCTCAACTACAACGGCCGCACCGACGACCGTAAGATCACCTACGGCGACGTCTTCCTCCAGGCCGAGCAGGAATACTCCCGCTTCAACTTCGAGCACGCCAACACCGCAGTCCTGCTTCAGCACTTCAAGGACGCCGAGGCGGAGTGCAAGGCGCTTCTCGATGCCGGCACCGGCGGCGACAAGCACCTGCTGGCGCTACCCGCCTACGACCAGGCCATAAAGGCGAGCCACGTCTTCAACCTGCTCGATGCGCGCGGCGTCATCTCGGTGACCGAGCGGCAAAGCTACATCCTTCGTGTGCGCGACCTTTCCAAGGCCTGTTGCGAAGCGTGGTTGAAAACCGAAGGCGGTGGGTTCACCGCGCCGCTCTCGTCGGTTGGTTTCCCGCAGGCCCACCGGCGCTGAGATATGACGGTTCAGAACCGAAAACAGGTTCCACAAATACGAAAACCATTCAAACAGGGGAGCGAACATGGGGGATCTGTTTGACCCGAAGTTTCTTGGCGAATCCGCACTCATCATGATCGGCGCAGTAATCCTTGGCGTTATCGTCACCAACCTGTGGCCGAAGGGAAAAAATCCAAAACTGTTCGGCGCACTTGCCACCTTCGCCGTCGTCGCGGGCCTGAGTTATCTTGGAAACGCGGCCGCCGGAATGGCACTCGTCGTATTGATCGTGATGGCGATCCTGCTCGTTATCCTGGGCTTTGCATTTTAGAATCAGTGCCGGTATGGACGCGCCCGGCACAGACAAAGGTCGCAAAACTTGGCAATCGGCACAATTCACGAGTCGGTTCCCCAATCCGCACTCCGCATTTTTGACTCGCGATACCAGACACTTAGGCCACGCATCTAAGCCTGCCTAAATTCCCGCCAATTCTCCCCCGCATTTACGGTCGCAAATAATCGCCACGCTGCTCGCAAACGCGTATCGCCACCAATGGACCAAGGCGCGACGGCGACCCCGCCCGAAAGCCCGGCTTGCAAATCTGCCATGAGCTGCAATCCGCCGCCTCATCAAAGGAGATCGACGTGAATCACTGGATCGGAATCGCAATCCTCGTCGTGCCGCTACTGCTAATCACCGCCCTGTTCCTGAAGCGCCCCGTCTGGTGGTTCCTTGTCGTGCTGACAGGCGTCGGTCTCGGCTATCTCCACACCACCGGAGCCACGGTTGAAATCGGCAATATGGTGCTCACCGAGGCCAACAAGATCTATCCGACCGGCTTCGAACCCGAAGGGATGGCCGCTCCCGCTGCCACCGAACCGGCGCCAGCGGCAACAGATGGTGGCAGCTCCGAAGGCCCTGTGAGGACGGTTCCCACCCAGTAACGCCTTTCGAGGGCTGGCGCGAAGCAGCCGGATAGGGCTAGAAGTGGCTTCTCAATAAAAAGGAGCCCTCCGGCCAGCCCATGCCCCAGCTACTCATCGAACTCCTGTCAGAAGAAATTCCAGCCCGCATGCAGGCGCGCGCGGCCCAGGATCTGCTGCGCCTTGTCGGCGAAGGCTTGAAGGCAGGCGGCCTTGAGTTCGGCGATGGCCAGGCATTCGTGACCCCGCGCCGCCTGACGGTTGTCTTCGAGGATGTGCCGGCCATGTCGCCGGCCGTCTCGGACGAGCGCAAGGGCCCGCGCGTCGGCTCGCCGGAGAAGGCAATAGAAGGCTTCCTGCGCGGCGCCGGCCTCAAATCGATCGACGAGGCCGAGACCGTCACCGACCCGAAAAAGGGCGATTTCTACGTCGCCAGGATCGACAAGCCGGGCCGCCCCGCCCCTGAGATCATTGCCGAAGTCGTCCCCGACGTCGCATCCAGGTTCCCGTGGCCAAAATCGATGCGTTGGGGTTCGGGCGATTTCCAATGGGTGCGTCCGCTGCAATCGGTGCTCTGCATCTTCGATGGCGACGTCGTCCCCTTCGCAATCGCCGGCATCAGATCCGGCAACGAAACCCGCGGCCACCGCTTCCACGGCAAGGAACCCTTCGCAGTCAAGGATTTCGAGGATTACGGCCGCAGACTGCTCGCAGCCAAGGTGCTGCTGCCATCGTCCGAACGTGCCGCCGCAATCGCCGAAGATGCGCGCGAACTGGCCAAGGCCGCCAACCTTGAACTCGTCGAAGACGAAGCCCTTTTGAACGAGAACGCCGGCCTCACCGAATGGCCGGTCACGCATATCGGCACCTTCGACAAGGAATTCCTCGAAGTCCCGCCCGAATGCCTCATAACCTCGATGAAGGCGCACCAGAAGTGCTTCTCGCTGCGCGACCCAAAGTCCAAGCAGCTCGCCAACCGCTTCATCCTCGTTTCCAACCTGATCGCCGACGACGACGGCAAACAGGTGATCGCGGGCAACGAGAAGGTCATCCGCGCCCGGCTTTCGGACGCCAAGTTCTTCTGGGACCAGGACCTGAAGCGCACGCTCGACGAGATGGAATCCGACCTTGAGGACATCACCTTCCATGCCAAGCTCGGCAGTCAGAAAGATCGCGTCGAACGCATCGAAGAATTGGCCTTCCAGATAGCCGGCGCCTGCGACGCCGTTCCCGAGGATGCCCGCCGCGCCGCCCAACTCTGCAAGGCCGATCTCGTTTCCCAGATGGTCGGCGAATTCCCCGAGTTGCAGGGCCTCATGGGGAAATACTACGCGCTGAAGGGCGGCACCAAGCCGGAAATCGCGCGCGCCATCGAACTGCACTACAAGCCCAAGGGCCCCTCCGATACCGTACCTCTGGAAGACGACGGCGACCAGGTCGCGATTGCCGTGGCGCTCGCCGACAAGATCGACACCCTCGTCGGCTTCTGGGCCATCGACGAAAAACCGACCGGTTCGGGTGATCCCTACCAGCTCCGCCGCGCCGCCTTGGGCGTCATCCGCATTCTTCTGGAGAATGATCTGCGGCTGTCGCTGCTGAAGAAGATCAACCTGGCACTGGCTCCAATTTCCACGTTGGTCGGAGGGGACACCGCTGGCGTCGCCAACGACCTCCTCGCCTTCTTCGCCGACCGCCTCAAGGTCCACCTGCGCGAAAGCGGCAAGCGCCACGACCTGATCGATGCCGTCTTCGCCCTTCCCGGCCAGGAGGCGAGGAGTGCCGAAGGCACGACAGCGAACCAAGATTTCGACATCGCCTTGATCGTCAAGCGCGTCGAGGCCTTGTCCGATTTCCTCGACACCGACGACGGCGCCAACCTGCTTGCCGGCGTCAAGCGCGCCACCAACATCCTCTCGATCGAGGAAAAGAAGGACAACACCGCATACGACGGCGAACCCGCAGGACCGCTCCTGAAGGAACCCGCCGAGCGCGCACTCGCCGCGGCGATCGCCAAGGTCAAGTTCGACACCCACGCCGCAATCGACGTCGAGAATTTCGAAGGCGCCATGCGCGCGCTCGCCGAACTGCGCGCGCCCGTCGATGAGTTCTTCGATCGTGTCACCGTCAACGCCGAGGATAAGGCGCTGCGCGAGAACCGCCTCAAGCTGCTCGCCGAAATCCGCGCCGCCACCTTGAACGTCGCCGACTTCTCCAGAATCGCGGTGTGACGATTTCTCCGCCGACGATTAACACTCCTCTGAGCAACGTATGATGCCCTGCAACAGCGAAATCTGCTGACGGGGGAGCGGCGAAAATGGAAACTAACAGTCGCAAATTACTACGAAAACTCAGAGACGATGGCTGGGAGGTTGCCCGCATTCGCGGCGACCATCACACATTAAAGCACACGGATCATGTCGGGCTCATAACCCTGCCCCACCCCAAGAAGGACTTGCCCACAGGGTTGGTAAGGCGCATTTATGGTATTGCTGGCCGGGATCCAAAGAGTAAATGATGCGAACCTATTTTGCCATCGTCCACAAAGACCCTGGAAGCGCCTATGGACTTGAGTTTCCAGACGTCCCGGGTTGCTTTGGCGCGGGTGATACGTTTGAAGAAGCCGTCAAGAATGCTCGCGACGCACTTCGCCTGCACCTTGAGACAGCGGCTGAATTGGGTAGAGCCCCGCCCCACATTCGCTCTTTTGAAACGCTGATGGCCGATCCAGAAATTCGGAATTTGGCAGCCGATCGACCACTTGTCGGAATTTCTCTCCTGGAAGAACTCGCACCCGGCGAATGACAATGTGATCGGCGGCGGCCACGACACGGAGCCGAAGCGCACATAACCGAGGAACCAACCCACCACCCTGCGAGTTGCCCTCCCGGCGGCGTGCCGATTAAACTCCGCTGCCGAAGAATTTCGCGCGCTCAAGCTTGTGGGGGGACCGGCGCATAATGAACCATAACAATAACAACAATAACAACAACGACGCTGAAGAACTGCTCGGCGACGAAGCCGCAGAGGTC
Source organism: Alphaproteobacteria bacterium (assembly GCA_018830445.1). Lineage (GTDB taxonomy): Bacteria > Pseudomonadota > Alphaproteobacteria > Rhizobiales > Hyphomicrobiaceae > Filomicrobium. Next base: position 5,606 of record JAHJSN010000093.1, read on the forward strand.
AAGCGCGAACACCAACAGGACAAGTCCGATAACGGCGGCGAGCCGCTCCCGGTTACCATTCAACATAGCCGCCTGCGGGCAGCTTCCGTATTCGACATCATCCGCCGCGAAGGCGACAAGGAACTGGTCCGCAAGTTTCACGCACTCTTTTGGTCGGGCATCGCCGCCGGTTTGTCGATCGGCTTTTCCGTCGTCGCCGAATCCATTCTTGCCGCCCGCCTCCCGGACGCCCCCTGGAAACCGCTCGTCGACAACCTCGGCTATTCCGTCGGCTTCCTGATCGTCATCCTCGGCCGCCAGCAGTTGTTCACCGAGAACACCTTGACCGCCGTTCTGCCCGCGATGCAGCGCGGCAAGGCGATCTGGTGGTTCGTTCTCCTGCGGCTGTGGCTCATCGTTCTGACCGCCAACGTCATCGGCTGCGCGCTGTTCGCCGCTTATATGTCGACGAGCGGCGTGCTGGGCGCCGATGTCCACGCGGCCATGATCCATCTCTCCGAACACATGATGCAGAAACCGCCGCACGAGATGTTCCTGTCGGGCATCGTGGCGGGCTGGCTGATCGCCGCGCTGGTGTGGATGCTGCCGTCATCGGAGGGCAGCGAGTTCATCGTCATCACCTTGATGACCTATCTTATCGCCGCCGGCGATTTTACCCACGTCGTCGCCGGGTCGGTCGAAGCACTCTTCCTCGTCTTCGAAGGCCGCCTCGAACTTGCCGACGCTGCCTTGTCATTCTTCCTGCCGACGCTGCTTGGCAACGTCACCGGCGGCACGGTCCTTTTCTCGGTCATCGCCTACGCCCAGGTCCGCGACGAGATTTGAGTGGAGGCTCCTGCCCCACGGCAAACTCCACCCTGTCATCCCGGGACTTGTTCCCGGGACCCATGATGCGACTGGGAGCAATAAAAGTTTATCGCGCAGAATCGTCAGGGAATCCGCAAACCGTCACAGTTCGCAGCTGCACGCTCCCCGTTAGCTGGGAGAAAGCCACGGTGGGGGGTGAGGGACTGCCAAACCCGCAGGAGCTGCGAAGAATTGTACGGCGCCGGATGCGCCGAAGGCGTGGGCATCCGAAGGCGCACTAACCAAGCCTCTACCCAGCTTCCCGGAATCCCTGCGCCGTCTCCAGATCGACCGACACAAGCTGCGAGATGCCCTTCTCAGCCATGGTGACGCCGAACAGCCGGTGCATGCGCGTCATGGTCATCGGGTGGTGCGTGATGACCAGGAACCGCGTTGAGGTCTCTTCCGCCATGTTCTCCATCAGCGTGCAGAACCGGTCGACGTTTGCATCATCGAGTGGCGCGTCGACTTCGTCGAGCACGCAGATCGGCGACGGGTTGGTCAGGAACACCGCGAAGATCAGCGCCAGCGAAGTCAGTGTCTGCTCACCGCCGGAGAGAAGCGACAGGGTCGCGGGTTTTTTCCCCGGTGGCTTGGCGATGATTTCAAGCCCGCCTTCCAGCGGATCTTCCTGCGACTGGATCATTTCGAGCCGCGCTTCGCCACCGTTGAACAGCGTCTCGAACAACCGTCCGAAATGCGCATTCACCGTGTCGAAAGCTTCGTTGATACGTCGGCGTCCCTCGCGGTTGAGCTGCGCGATCGCCTGCCGCAATTTGTCGATGGCCTGCTGAACGTCGGTTCGCTCGGTTTCGATTGCATTCACCTGTGCGGCAATCAGCTCCAGGTCTTCGTCGGCCTGCAGGTTCACCCCGCCGAGCCGCTCGCGGTCCGCCCGCAAGCGCAACAGCCGCCGTTCGACGTCATCGAACTGCGGTAGCTCGGCGCCCTCCGGCACGTCGGCAATCGCAAGGCAGGACATCGGATCGGTGTCGAACACTTCGCGGATGCGCCGCTCGTCATCGTCGCGGCGCTGCTTCTGCGCCGACGCCCTTGCCTCGACACCGGCACGCTCCTCGCGCGCTTCGGACACCGCCGCCTGCGCCGACCGCAAGGCTTCGACGGCACGCTTCGCGGCCGCCTCCGCTTCCTGCAGTTTGTCGGCGGCGGCACGGTGCTGTGTGTCGGCTTCGCTCAACGCATCGAGCAGCTTCGTGCGCTGCGCGTCGACTTTTTCGGGCAGGTCGGCCAGTTCATCGAGTTGCGCACGCGCTGTTGCCACCCGCTCCTGCAAGGCATGCAGCTGCCGCTCGGCCGCCGCCGCACGCTCCCGCCATCGCTTGCAATCTTCGCGCAGCGATTCGGTCCGGCGCTGCCGCTCCTGCCGCTTGGCATGCAGTGCATTCAAAGTCGCGCGCTTTTCTGCAACTTCCGAACGCAAAAGCTGCGCCGCCAACTGCGCCTGTTGCTGCCGCGCCGCCAATTGATCGAGTTTTTCCTGCGGAAACCCCGCCAGCGCGGCCTCCGCCGATTGAAGCTGGCCGCGCTGCTCATCCAGTTGCGCTTGCAGTCGCTGACGAGCACCCTCGATCGCCGCAAGCTTGTTTTCGTTCTCCGCGATGCGCCGCTGAACGCCTTCGAGCCTGGAACGCGCCGCGCCGAGCTGGTTCTGGTTTTCGCGCCACAGCGTCCTGAGACGCCGCTCATTTTCCTGCGCCGCCGAGAGCGCCTGCGACGCCGACGTCAGCTCTGCGCCACGCGCCTCAACAAGTTCCGCGATCTCCGCCTCTTCCAGTTCGAGGGCTGCCAGCCGGTTGCGTTGTTCAAGCCGCATGGCGGCTGCCGACGTCCCTTCGGATGCGGCAACGAAACCGTCCCATCGCCACAAGTCACCTTCGCGGCTGACCAGCCGTTGCCCAGGTAGAAGATTGTCCTGGAGGCTCTTGCCGTCCTCGCGCGACACCACCCCGATCTGGCGCAACCGCCGCCGAAGCTCCGTCGGCGCCTTGACGTATTTCGACAACGGCTCGACGCCTTCAGGCAGCGAAGGGTCGCCGTCTCCAGCCGTTACGACACGCCAGTGCAAGGCGGCCGCGTCATCGGCGGGTGCATCGAGATCATCGCCAAGTGCAGCGCCAAGCGCCGTCTCGTAGCCCGGTTTCACCTTGACCGCATCGATCAGCGCCGGGAACGCATCCGACTGCGCCGGCCCCAGAAGCCGCGCAAGCGTCTCGCGCTCGGTCCGCAGGGCATTGCTCTTCAGCTTGATCTGCTGGGAGGCTTCGCGCGCGGCTTCTACCGTGGCGTTGCAGGACCGCACAGATTGCTCGGCAGCCGAACCTTGATCCTCGATTTCGCCAAGACGCTCGTCGATTTCCGTGCACTCAGCTTCGAGTTCAGCCTTTTCTGTGGTCAGTTGCGGCCCGCCGGACGCGGACTTCGCGCTTTCTTCGAGCCCCGCGAGTTGCGCTTCGAGACGTAGCGAAGCGGCGCCCCGTTCTTCCAGGCCCCGCGCGAGCCCCGCCCGCCGCGCCGTCTCGTTGGCAAGTTCGCCCGTCGCCTCCGAAAGCTCCGTTTCCCTTTTCTCGAGAACCGCCTGCGACGCTTCGAAATCGTCCCGCGCGCTTTTCTCGGCAGCTCCGAACCCGGCTTCTTCTTCCACGAGCCCGGTGATTTCGCCATCGAGCCGACCGACCGTTTCCAGCGACTCCGCGCGCATTTTCTCCTCGCGCTCGATGTCGTTGCGATAGCTGTCGATCCGGCCGGTCAACTCCTCGGCACGCTGTGCCTGTCGCTCGGCTTCCCGCTCGAAGGCTTCGAGTTCATGACGCAGCCGCGCTGCCGCAGCCGATCGCTCCGCCATCGCTGCCCGAAGCGGCGGCAATCCTTCACCGGCCTGCTCTTCGGCGCGCAACGCCTGCGATTCTGCCGTCGTCGCCGCCGCGAGCCGTTCCAGAACGCTGGCCAGCAGCTTTTCCTCGTGCTCGACACCGGCCTGCGCGGCGAGCCACGCAAGGTGCAGCGCCAGCGCCTCGACCTTGGTGATCTGTCCTGAAATCTCCCGGTAGCGCCGCGCCTGCCGCGCCTGCCGCTTCAGGGCATCCATTTGCGAATTAAGCCCGCCGACGACATCTTCGAGACGTGCAAGGTTTGCCTCGGCGGCCTTGAGCCGCAACTCTGCCTCGTGCCGCCGCGAATGCAATCCGGCAACCCCGGCGGCGTCTTCCAGAATCCGGCGGCGTGCTTCCGGCTTTGCATTGATGATCTCGGCGATCTGCCCCTGGCGAACGAGTGCCGGTGATCGTGCCCCCGTGGCGGCGTCCTCGAACAGGACCTTGACGTCGCGAGCGCGCGCCTCTCGCCCGTTGATGCGGTAGGCCGACCCAGCCTCGCGCTCGATTTTCCGGCTGATCTCGATCTGCTCGGTGTCGTTGAATTCCGCCGGCGCAAGCCGCTCGGAATTGTCGATGAAAAGGGTGACTTCCGCGGCATTGCGCGCCGGCCTCACCGACGTGCCCGCGAATATGACATCATCCATCGCCGACGCGCGCATCGATTTGTACGAGCTTTCGCCCATCACCCAGCGCAGCGCTTCGAGCAGGTTGGACTTGCCGCATCCGTTGGGGCCGACGACACCTGTCAGCCCGCGCGAGATCACAAGCTCGGTGGGTTCGACGAAGGATTTGAAACCTACAAGCCGAAGGCGGCTCAAGTGCATATTTGCGTCTCCGGCCCGACGATCGTGCAATCCTCAGGGATTAGGTCCGCTCAACATCGGCTTGCCGAATGTTGACAACGTAACAAGCTCAACATCGGCTTGCCGAATGTTGACAACTTAACAAGCTCAACATCGGCCTGCATCCGACAACGCCTTGCGAAGTGTCAGGCAGACGAGTATTGACCAAACAAAACCACTGATCAGTTCGCAACCGCCATCGCTGCGCCACCGGCAAGCTCGGCATCGATCAGCGCCTTGAGATCCTGATAGTCGAGCACCTTCTTCACCAGCTTGTTCTGGATATAGAAATTTGGCGTGCCGATGATCCCAAGCGTACGACCGCGATCCTTGACCCACTTCAGACCGGCGATTAAGTCCTGATTCTTGAGGCAGGCGTCAAATTCGGCACGGGATAACCCGGCCTGCGAGGCAACCGCGTGGATCTTTTCGATCCTCACGTCCTGACTGACCCAGGCCGCTTGCTGGTCGAGGAACTTGCCGTAAAGCGCCACGTATTTCGATTGCGGCACACAGCGCAGTGCAATCGTCGCATTGCCCGACGACCGCCCGATCGGAAACTCGCGGAAGATGAAACGGACTTTTCCCGTGTCGATGTACTCGCGCTTGACCTCCGGAAACACGCTTGCGTGAAATTTCCGGCAGTGGGGGCAGGTCAGCGAGCCGTATTTGATCACTGTCACCGGCGCATCCGCGCGCCCTATCGACATCTCCGGCAACGGACCGACCTTCAGAACGTCCGCAAGCGAAGGGTCCGCGAGCACTTCGCGCCGGCCAAATTCCGTGGGTGCACCGTCACGGAACGGGTTGAACGGCTCGGCTTTCTCCGGCGCCGGGGAGCCATAGGCGCTCGCCGGGGCTCCCTCCGGCATCGCTGTCACCGAGTTCTTCTGCAGGAGTTCGTCGCTGGAGCAGGCAGCGAGCACCAGCGCCAACGCCGCGCAAACCACGGCGCCAGCCCGTGCCAACCTGACGGCCCGCTGTTTCACCAACTCTTTCCCCTCTTCCCCAGCGCCTCAGCCCTCGCCGAGCAGCGGGTCGACGACCTTCGAGATTTCCTCAAGCGTCGGAGAACCCGCAAGCTTCTCGCCGTTGATGAACAGCGTCGGCGTCGACGAAACGCCAAACTCTTCCGAGGCCTTCGTGCGCTGCGCGAGGATCTTGTCGAGCAGAGCCTGGTCCTTGAGACAGGCTTCGAAGCTTTCCTTGGTGAAGCCCACCTGCTTGGAAATTTCGAACAACGCCGGCACCGGCTTCTCGCGAACGAACGCCCACTCCTCGATCTTGGAGAACAGCACCGAGATCAGCGGCAATGTCTTGTCATCGCCCGAGCAGCGCGCCAACATCGCCGCGGCCGCCGCCAAGTTGTCGAGCGGAAACTCGCGGAAGATGAACCGCATCTTGCCGGTATCGACGTACTTCTCCTTGATCTTCGGATAGACCTCGTTGTGGAACCGTGCGCAATGCGGGCACGTCATCGACGCGTATTCGACAATCGTTACCTTCGCATCGGCAGGGCCGATCGAAAGTTCCGGCAGTCCGGTATCCGCCATGAGCTTCGCTTGTTCGACGGCCAATGCAGGCTTGACCGAAGCGCTCAGCCCCAGTCCAAGAGCACCTGCTGCCCCTGCTGTGGTCAAAAGCACATGACGGCGCGTGATGCGGCTAATCGGTTTCGGCTGCTTCATCATCGGCAAAAGGGGCTCCTGCTTTTCTGGATGCGCAAGCGTCGGTCCCGCCGGACTTCGGCGAGAGCAGACGGGATTGTTGGTTCGATTAAGGCAATTTCGCCGTGAATGGCAACTGAACGCTTTGTGAGACAACGAAATATTGCGAAATATCGTGTGGTCACTAGTGTTCTGGATCAAACATTTGATTCCCGGGCGGAGGTCGTCAAATGTTTGTGAATCCAGAACACAATCAAAAGGTTGCCTAATGTTCCGGGCTGACATTCAGGTTCCCGGCAGGGAACCATATGTCAGAGTCGGAACA
>JAHJSN010000094.1 GCA_018830445.1 Alphaproteobacteria bacterium
ACGACCTCAAGGCACATCATCTGGCGCACCAGACCTTCATCGATGTCGAGGCACTCGATCATGCTATCCACGATGCCGTAACGGCCTTAAACTGCGAGCGGAACAGGCTTCTGTTGGGCAACCAAGGAATCTCTGCTTAGGTTGGGGAACCTGGGGACGGCCTGTTCGTCGGCCGTTGAGAAAATGTTAACGTCTCGGGCAAAGTGATTCGGGTTAGTGCGGGCGTCAACGACGACGAGGCAGGGCCAAATGGCTACGAGCGCGACTCTGGCGGAAGCGAATGCCGCCGCGGACGATGCGGCACGTGAGGCGCGGGCGGAAGTCCTGCAGCGGGCGCGGGCCGAAGACGAAAGCGGCGAACCGAAGATTTCGAGGGGCACGGCACGGGCTTCCACCTCCGACAAGGAGTGGCACAAGTTCGTCATCGATGTCTGGCTGACGGACCTCAACCCAACCGAATTCGGCGTCTACAAACGCCACCGCAACCGCGCCCGTTCGCGCCAGTTCACGCAGGACATGGATATCTATGCCGATGTGATCGAGAACGGTCAGCGGACCGGTCTCATGGGGTACCGCAAGACGCCGTGGAAAGAAAACACCGGCATGGACCGCCGCCTGATCTTCAAGCTGTTCACCAAGAGCATGGGCTGGAAAGCGACCATGGACCTGATGGTCGGGCGCAGCCTGCAGTTGACGATGGGTGCGCGCGGGCTGCCGGTGACGGCCTTTTCGATCAATACCGATGACGACGACTACATCATCTATCTTGAGCGCTCGGCGTTTAAATGGCCGTTCCTGCCCGAGCACTTCTCGTTCTTCCTCATGCGCGACGGCAATCCCGAGTACTACCGGCTGCAACGCGCGTATATCAACGTCGGCGGCGACTACACGCTCTACGACCAGAACAACAACAAAATCGGCTATGTCGACGGCAAGATCCTGTCGCTTGCGGGTAAGTGGAAGTGCGGGGTCAAGTCGGAATACGCCGACAAGAAGCTGTTGACGACGATGAAGCTCTTCGCGGGCATGATCATCTTCAACCGCGGTGCGCGCTGGCACATGTGGCGGCTGTGGAAAGAGGTTCTCAGCGGAAAGCTCAAGCCGACGCTGGAGCACCAGGAAGCCGACCTCTACAAGAACCCTCGCCGGGTGCGCTGATCCCGGTCGCGGATATGGCGACGACATTTTGATTGCGATGCCCGGATTGCCTGCAATCCGGGCATCGCTTTTGTGCAAACTGCCTAAATTGTAAGCATCTGGCGGTGAATGAGGCAGGGTGCCTGGAGAATATTCCTACGTAATTCAATTGGTTGTTAACAAATTGCCGAAACGGCACGCATCTTGATCTAATCGGTTTCTGATGGGCGACCCGCTGCGTGGCTGGCAAGTTGCCCAATGAGTAATCACTGGTGTTCCGACTCTGACATATGGTTCCCTGCCGGGAACCTGAATGTCAGCCCGGAACACTAGCCAACCTTTTGATTGTGTTCTGGATTCACAAACATTTGACGACCTCCGCCCGGGAATCAAATGTTTGATCCAGAACACTAGAGGACTTTTGGGGGGACTGCATGGAACAGTTGCAGCACGGCGCGGACGTTTTCTTCCTACTGATGGGTGCGATTCTGGTTTTCGCCATGCATGGCGGGTTCGCGTTCCTTGAGGTCGGAACGGTGCGACACAAGAACCAGGTCAATGCCCTGGTGAAAATCATTGTCGATTTTGCGATCTCGACAGTGACGTACTTCTTCATCGGCTACTGGGTGGCCTACGGGGTGACTTTCCTCGTCAGTGCGGCGGCGCTGACGGGCGGGGGGGAACCCTTCGGGCCGCAGGGCATCTCGCTGGTCAAGTTCTTCTTTCTGTGCACCTTCGCTGCCGCGATTCCCGCGATCGTTTCCGGCGGTATCGCCGAGCGGGCAAAGTTCTGGCCGCAGTGCCTGGCCACTGCTTTGATCGTCGGGATCGCCTATCCGCTGATCGAGGGTGTGGTCTGGAACAGCAATTTCGGCTTGCAGGAAGGCCTGTTCAAAGACGCGCTGGGTGCGGGGTTTCATGACTTCGCCGGTTCCATCGTGGTGCACGCATTCGGCGGTTGGGTGGCGCTGGGCGCCGTCATCAAGCTCGGCGCGCGGGCGGGCCGTTACGACCGGGGCGGCATCGCGGGAATTCCGCCTTCGTCGATTCCGTGGCTGGCGATGGGCTCATGGATGCTCTGCGTCGGCTGGTTCGGTTTCAACGTCATGAGCGCGCAGAGTCTTTCGGGCGTGTCGGGTCTCGTTGCGATGAACTCGCTGATGGCGATGGCTGGCGGAATTCTGGCTGCGCTGGTGGTCGGCAAGAACGACCCCGGCTTCGTGCATAACGGTGCGCTTGCGGGCCTCGTTGCGGTGTGTGCCGGTTCGGATGTCATGCATCCGGTCGGATCGCTGGCGACCGGCATCATCGCCGGGGTCATCTTCGTGCAGATGTTCCAGGTCGCGCAGAACAAGTGGAAAATCGACGACGTACTCGGGGTGTGGCCGCTGCATGGCCTGTGCGGCCTTTGGGGTGGTATCGCCTGCGGCATCTTCGGCGTGGAGGCACTTGGCGGGCTCGGTGGGGTCACATTGGGTAGCCAGATCGTCGGATCGCTAATCGGCTCGGCTTACGGGCTCGTTGCGGGACTGGCGATCTATAGCCTTGTCGACCTGCTGCTCGGTTTCCGCATGAGCGACGAGGATCAGCGCCGCGGCGCCGATCTTTCGATCCACAAGATCTCGGCCAATCCGGAAGAGGACGTGCGCATGGGTCGGATGTGAGGGCGGTCGGATGTGAGGGCGAAAGCCGCTACATCTTCCGGAAGGCAACTGGAAGGCGGTCATTTCGGTGGCCGCCTTTTTACGTCGCTGCGGTCGACGCGTGCTTCAAGTTTTGCGCGCAAATAGCCTTATCACAGACAGGACCAGCGCAACTCTCACACCTCAGGCAAAAGTCGGTTATGGTGCGCGGCCTTCAGACGAAACCTCGAGAGCTGCAGCGGGCCATGACCACCGGACTATCGCAACTTGCCGCGGGTAATTTTCCCTATCCGTTTTCGCGGACACGCGAACTTTTGAGCCCTTTCCCGGCTGGGATGACCCCGGAAATCGAACTTACGCTCGGCGAGCCGCGCGAGACGAAGCCGGATTTCATCATCGAGGCCATGCGCGAGGCGGAACCGCTTCTGGCGAAGTATCCGCCGATCAACGGCTACCTGGAACTTCGCGCATCGATAGCCGCGTGGGTGGAGCGGCGCTACGGGTCTGGCGTCAGGCTCGATGCGGAAACCGAAATCCTGCCTTGCAACGGTTCGCGGGAGGGACTGTTCTTTGCCGCTCTGCCTGCGGTCGGGCGCAAAGTACTCGACGACGGTGAGCAGCCAGCCATTTTGATGTGCAATCCGTATTACGCGGCCTATATCGGGGCTGCGCTGGCGACCAATAGCGAACCGGTTTATCTCAACGCGACACCGGAAACGGGCAACCTGCCGGATCTCGAGAAATTGGCCGGGGAGAAGGACATCCTGCGGCGGGCGGTTGCATTCTATCTTTGCTCGCCGGCCAATCCGCAGGGCGCCGCTGCTGGCGCGCAGTACATCGCCCGGGCCTTGGAGCTGGCGCGGCGGCACGACTTCATGCTGTTGCTCGATGAGTGCTATTCGGAGATTTACTCATACAGCGCGCCAACAGGCGGCCTGGAAGTCGCGGCCGGGACGGACCGGCGCTTCGAAAATCTGGTGGTCTTCAACTCGCTTTCGAAGCGATCGAACGTTCCAGGCTTTCGATCGGGGTTTGCCGCGGGTGATGCAACCTTTCTTAAAAAATTGGCTGGTATCCGCAACCTGATTGGGCCGCAGATGCCGGGTCCGACGCAGATGGCTTCGGCGGCGATCTGGTCGGAAGCAACCCACGCTGAATCTAACCGTTTGGCATATAAAGATAAATTCGATGTCTGCGATGAGGTTCTAGCGGGCAAATTCGGTTACCGGCGGCCGGATGGCGGATTCTTCCTTTGGCTCGATGTGGCTCATTTCGGTGGAGGCGTCGACACTACGGTAACCCTATGGAAACGCGCCGGTGTCAAAGTGCTCCCCGGCGCCTTCCTGGCCCAGACCGACCGTTTCGGCAAAAACCCGGGTGAGAACTTCATCCGCGTGGCGCTTGTTGCGGACACCGGAACGATCAGGACGGCGCTGGAACGGATGGTTTCCGTTCTCGTGTAGCGCCAACCAGTGCCAGCGTAGATGTTTTCTGAGTACCACAACGAGGATCGCTACACCTTGCTGTCCAAGGCGGCCGAGGGCGCCTTGCGTCGTGGGTTGGGTAAGCTCTGCGGAGTGATCCTGCTGAGCGGCATCGCGATATGCTGGTTGTCGCTATTGAGCTGGTCGGTCAGTGACCCCAGTCTGACCCATGCGACGCGGGCAGCCGCTGCAAATCTGCTTGGATATCCCGGCGCGGTCGTTTCCGACCTGATGCTTCAGACATTCGGTATCGTTAGTTCGGTGCTGTTGCTGGCGCCGATGCTCTGGGCGCTCGAACTTACGCAAAATTGTTATGTTGCGCGGCCGCGCTGGAAGATCTTGAGCTTTGCAGCATCCCTGGTTTTGCTGGCCGGGGCATTCTCGATCATACCGAAGTTCCTGTTCTGGCCGCTCAACCACGGCTACGGCGGGATTGCCGGGGATGGTGTTGCCGCGGTCGCAATTTGGGGTTTCAGACAGGCTGCCGCCGACTTCGCGGATGCCATTTCGTTCGTGGTTCTTCTGGGATTCGGCATGTTTTTCGTTTTCGCCTCAGTCGGGGTGTCGGTGGCGCGAATGCGAGAGATCGTCGCGGCCGCGGTATCGGAAGCAAAGCGGCCGGCACGGCGCCGCCACGGTGGCGCATCCCCCATTCAGAAAGCGGAAAATCGCCAGGAACCCTGGTTTCCCCCGCTCAACAAGACGGGATCGCGGGCGCCCTCAAGGCAGCGTCCGGCCGTTCGGGATGAACAATTGCCCGATGAGGGTTCTGCTCCGCGCTGGAGACAGGGATCGCTCAGCGAGCGCCATTGGCGCGAACCGCATTTCGAAGCCACAAGCGATTTTTCCGCGAGGGAAACTGAGCGACCGCTTCAGCGTAACGGAGAGCCTCGCAGCGACGAGGCTCCGCTTGCGGCCAATGAGCCTTCGCCGGGGCCGAGCGCTCGTCGCGAAGGCGGTTCCAAGACGCCTGATTTCGTACCAACGTTCGATGATGAGGAAGACCGCTACGAGCCGCGCGGCGAGGATTTCGACGCGATGACCGATGCCGAATGCAAACGCATGGCAGAACGTTTCCGGCCCGTCGCCCGGATGGGCAATCGCAGCGCGATGCGAGAGATATTGCACAACGCTACGTTCGGCCTCGTCGAGAGAGGCGAGACGGGGACGGTGATACGCCAGCATGAAGAACTCCGAGAACCGCTTGAAGACGCTGACAACAGCGATGCCAAAGCGGCTGACCGAGTTACGCCGGTCGATCAGACCGGGCAGCAATGTGCGCCTGAAAGCCATGTCGCTGAGCAGGCCGACGGCGGCGACCGGGAAGACGCCTTCGATGCGTTCGATAAACCGGCCGAAGAGGTCGACTCCGATGCGGCATCGAATCCTCAAACCGGGCGAGAACAGTCGAGCCCGATCAGACCGCCGCAAGGAACCGTTCGCAAGGCAGGCGGCTACTGCCGTCCTTCGCTCAATCTGCTGAAGGGATCTTCAACGGCGCGGCCAGGTCCGGAACTGACCGAAGCAGTGCTGCGCGGCACGTCGCGGCTGCTCGAAGACGTGCTGGAGCGTTTCGGCGTGAAGGGAACGATCGAACAGGTGCGGCCCGGGCCGGTGGTGACCACATACGAAGTTCAACTCGATAAGGGCACCAATCCGATGCGGGTCGTCGGCCTAGCCGACGATATCGGCAGGGCGATGAGAGCAGGGTCGGTGCGCGTCGGAGTCATGCCGCTTGCCGGCGGTGCGGGCGTCGTCATCGAAACGGCGAATGTGCACCGGTACCGCGTCAGCTTGCGCGAATTGTTGAGTGGGGAAACCTACCGTTCATTCGGCGGCCATGTGCCGGTGGCACTTGGACAGTCGACCGGCGGACAGTCCGTGATCGCCGACCTTGCAGCGCTGGGCAACATACTGATTGCAGGGCGTGAGAGTACAGGAAAGTCGACGCTTCTCAGATCGATGGTGTTGTCGCTGGTCTATCGCAGCAGCCCTGACGACTGCCGTCTTGTGCTATTCGATCCCAAGCTTCTGGAGTTCGGAGCGTTCAATGGAGCGCCGCATCTGCTTTGTCCGGTCCTGAGCGAAAATGAGAAGATGCTTTCGGCACTTGAATGGGTGGTGGGCGAACTCGATGAACGCTTGCAGCGGATGGCACGGCTTGGCGTGGGGTCGCTCGAAATCTTCAACAACAGGGTACGCAACGCCAGAAAACGCGGCGAGATGATCGCGCGGAACGTTCAAACCGGCTTTTGCAAGCGAACCGACAAACCGATCTACGAATTCGAGCAGATGGAATTCGAACCGATGCCACATATCTTCGTGGCGATCGACGAACTCTCCAGTCTGATGAGTATCGCACCGCGGGAGTGCGAACGGGCCTTGCTGCGGATTGCGGAAAAAGGCGGCGGGGTTGGAATCCATCTGGCTGCGGGGACCAAGACGACGTCGGGGCTGTGCCTGACCGAGAAGGTCAAAGCGGCGATGAGGAGTGCGGTTTCATTCAAGCTTGGCTCCAAGATCGATTCGAGGATCGTCATCGGGGAGCCAGGTGCCGAGCAGTTGCTCGAACACGGGGATGCGATCCTGTCGGCAGGATCGGGGCGCAAGATGCGCATTCACACACCCTTCGTCCTGCAGGAGGAGGTGGATGCAGTGACCGCAGCACTGCGGGCGGGCGGTCCTTCAAGATATGCGCCGGGCCTGATGGCAAGGTTGCAGGAGGCCGTAGAGCCATATCCGGAGGCATTGGCGGCTTCACCAGGTAAATAAACGATACGATTGACTTTTCGGCGCCGGGGTCATCGCGCTAGTGTTCTGGATCAAACATTTGATTCCCGGGCGGAGGTCGTCAAATGTTTGTGAATCCAGAACACAATCAAAAGGTTGCCTAGTGTTCCGGGCTGACATTCAGGTTCCCGGCAGGGAACCATATGTCAGAGTCGGAAC
>JAHJSN010000095.1 GCA_018830445.1 Alphaproteobacteria bacterium
AACATTTGATTCCCGGGTGGAGGTCGTCAAATGTTTGTGAATCCAGAACACAATCAAAAGGTTGCCAAGTATTCCGGGCTGACATTGTTCCGGGCTGACATTCAGGTTCCCGGCAGGGAACCATATGTCAGAGTCGGAACACTAAGGTCCCTTGAACTCAAGATCGCAGCTTTTCTCCGCCGAGATTGTCTTGAGTGCGCTGAATTCGCCGCTGAGCCTAGCGAACTCATCGACAACGACCCCGTTCCCATTGACGAAGAAGAGCGCCGGCCAGACGATCGGAGTGCGGGCCTGCGGCTGCTGCGCCACCGTCGCGGCGGCTTTAACTTCGATCCCCGAAACGATTGTCGCTTGCGCCGCGACCCGCCGGGCCTCGGCCTCGATTTCCTGGCATGCCAGTGATCTGTAGCGGTCGGGGGCAACGAAGATCGCTTCGACTTCGCCTGAACCTGCCGCACACCCCTGCAGCAGTATGATTGACGACGCTATGACGGCAAGCGGTCGCCAATGAGTGCAACCGGCATGCTGCAAGAAAAAAGCAGGCCGCGCGGGAGTTTCAACAACTCGCGCGCGGCTCGGCGCGGGGTAGGCCATTTCTCTATCGGGGGGCATTACTTCTTCAAGATCTCCATGTCATCGCCGCCAATCGAACGATGGCAAGCAATGCAGCCTTGATCCATCCCCTTGGCGACACGGCCCGCCAGCTTCATACCCTTCGGATTGGTGTCGAGCGAGCCGTCAGCCCTGTATTTCACCCAGAACCAATCCTGATTTTCCGGATCATAGCCTTTGGGCTTTTTGAACATGACGGTATAGGCGGCAACGTACTTATTCGGGTTGGCGTGAACCGTGTCGATGTCGGCTCCCTCGCCCATGTGATTGACCTTCACGATTACGCGCCCGGTCTTCTTTTGGACCCTTACTTTCGTGTCGAGAACCTGCTGGATCGATCCGTGCGGCTCGTTGCCCTCGAAGGGACGAACGTTGATGCGGTTCGAACCGACGAGGTCGGCTGACTTCATCGCGGACCAGAGCCTCTTTGCGAAAGCGACATCCTGCTTTCCTCCGAACGGCATCTCTGACATGCCTTGCGAAAGCGCGTAGCTTCCGGCCAGAGAAAGCGATGTTGCAGCGATGGAGAACATGATTATCGATTTTGTGGACTTCAAGAACATCTGTGGTCACCTCCTGTTGCTGTGACCCGCTGTGCTCTCATTGGGCCTCATGGGACGAAGCCAGATGCGGGGCGGCAGCGGGTTTTGCTTGAGTTCTTCGCTGCACGAAGAGGCTTCGTTACCGGCTCTCGCGAATTCGTGAGGCTGAGTGACTGAGACCGGAACTTCCAACACGGAGCCAGCTACACGCCGCCGTGAGCAATCGTGACCACCCAATTAGGTAACCAATCTCAACACCCGACGAACTTGTTTCCCGAAAGCTGATACCGGCGAGCGAGGCCGCATGGCAGCCAAGACGCGCATCCTTCGGTGGATTGCGACAAACCGAAAACTGGAGACGGGCCATGAACAGACACCATGCGAGATTTGCAGCGATGCGCCTTTCGCTCGCTGCCGTCCTGATCGGCGGGGGGTGTGCGATTCCTGCATTCGCCGCTGACGTCAGCGCCCTGGACAAACTCAACGGCAGCTGGTCGGGAACCGGACGCGTCACCTTCGAAGGCGGTAAGAGCGAGCGGCTCTCGTGCCGCGCCTATTATCGTGGCGCGAACGGAGATCGCAACCGGTCGTTCTCGATCCGCTGCGCAAGTGCGTCGGGCAAGGTCGAACTCAGAGCCGCCCTGTCTTTGGCTGGGGCGAACGTGACGGGCAAATGGGAAGAGCGCCAGCATAACGCCACCGGCGCGCTGTCGGGCAGGGTTTCTAGCCAGAGCCTACGGCTGCAGATCAGCGGCGGCGTTTCCGGCGGTCTGTCGGTAAATCTGAGTGGAACGAACCGGCATACGGTTTCGCTTCGCTCCAGCGGCAGCACCCTTCAAGGAGTTGAAATCGGTCTCTCCCGGATTTGAGAGCTGAACCCACTGTGTCGAATGATTTCACGAACGCGCCGGTCTACTTCCCTAGCCGGCGCTATCGGCGGGAAGCCATAAATTGCCCCCTCGCAGCGGCTTCCCGCCGAAACTTCTCACGCAAAGCTGCGTATCGGGGCTTCCAGTCAATGCCAAGTGAAGGGAAAATGCATGAATGACTACGTAAAACCGACAGGCCTCCTGGTTGCTCTCCTCACCATTCTGGCCGGGTTCGCATCGACAGCCCAAGCGCAGTCACCCGCCGACCTTGTCAGGCGCGCGGCTCCCTCGGGGCAGTCCGCGTCGGTCGATCATTCGTCATGGGACCGCCTTCTCAAGTCCTACGTGAAACCCGGTGGCGACGGCCTCAATCGTGTCGACTACCGGGCCTTCAAGCGCTCCGGTCATCGCGCTCTGAAGGACTATGTCACGAAGCTGCAGGCCGTCGACCCGGCACGGCTCGACCGCCGCGAGCAGTTCGCCTACTTCGCAAATCTCTACAACGCCAAGACCATCGATATCGTTCTCGACAAATATCCGGTCAATTCGATCAAGGATATATCGCTCGGCGGAGGTCTCTTCGCTACGTTCACCGGCGGACCGTGGAAGGCCAAAGTTATGCGCGTCAACGGCATGGAACTCAGCCTCGACGATATCGAGCACGAGATCCTTCGGCCTGTGTTCAAGGATCCGCGCGTCCATTACGCCGTCAACTGCGCCTCGATCGGTTGCCCCAATCTGGCCACCGATGCCTTTACCGGCGCAAATCTCGACGGCCTTCTCGATGCCGGTGCCCGCGCTTACATCAACCACCCGCGCGGCGTTACGGTTTCCGGCGGCAGCGTGCGGGTCTCTTCAATCTACAACTGGTTCAAGGCCGATTTCGGAGGCAGCGACAGCGGTGTCCTCAAGCACTTGCGCAAGTACGCTTCGCCTCAACTTGCCAAGGCCCTCGCCAAAAAAAGCGCAATTGACAGCCATGATTATGACTGGCGGCTCAATGACCAGCCCGGGAGTTAGGACTGATGGCTTGGAAGCTTCCCACCCTTGGTTACCTAGTGTGGCGTCGCGCCTTAATTGACCTGTTGGTGCCGCACAGGAGTTGTCAATTGAGGCGCGCTGAACGCCATACTAAGCCATTGTTTTCGCTAGTGGCCTTCATGTCTCACCTAAATCGTCAGCGGTTGCGGCCAGCACACCGATTTAGGCGAGACAGGCCACTAGTGTTCTGGATCAAACATTTGATTCCCGGGTGGAGGTCGTCAAATGTTTGTGAATCCAGAACACCATCAAAAGGTTGCCTAGTGTTCCGGGCTGACATTCAGGTTCCCGGCAGGGAACCATATGTCAGAGTCGGAGCACTAGCGGCTGCTGTTGCTGTCGCCATGGCGTTGGCACCCGATGTGTCGAGTGCCAACCCAGGCGAATGGCGCGCGCAGGGATGGAGCAAGACCGACTTCTCGAAGCGGACCATCGAATGGAAGGAAATCATGTCCGGCGGTCCGCCCAAGGACGGCATACCGTCGATTGATCGGCCAAAATTCATCGGGGCGAATGCGGAGCGCACGATCGCGGACAAGGAGCCGGTCATCACTCTGGCGATCGGGCAAGAGGCGCGCGCCTACCCGATTCGCATCCTGATGTGGCACGAGATCGTCAACGACACCGTCGGCGGCGTGCCGGTAACCGTCACCTATTGTCCCTTGTGCAATTCCGCGATCGTTTTCGAACGCAGAACCTCGCGTGGCGTGACCACCTTCGGGACGACAGGCAAACTGCGCAACTCCGACCTCGTCATGTACGACCGCGAGACGGAGACCTGGTGGCAGCAGTTCACCGGCCGGGCGATCGTTGGGACGCTCTCTGGCGAAAAACTCTCCATCATTCCAGCACGTCTTGAAGCGTTCGCTTCGTTCAAGAAGCGCTTTCCCAGCGGCAAGGTGCTCGTGCCCAACGATCCTTCTCTGCGCCAGTACGGCAGAAATCCTTATGAGGGCTATGACACGAGCACGATCCCCTTCCTTTATCGCGGCGAGTTCCGCGAGGGGATCGAGCCGATGGCCCGTGTCGTGGTCGTGCGCGAAGGCGAAAACGTCTTCGGCGTCACGTTGGAGCTGTTACGCAAGGCCGGTATCGTACGAAGCGGGGACTTCTTGATCTCCTGGCAGGCTGGGCAGGCCTCGGCGCTCGATCAGCACCTGGTTTCGGGTGGAAGGGATGTCGGCAACGTCATCGCTCAGAAAGATAACGGCAATGGCCAATTCGAGGATGTCGCCTATGACGTGACGTTCGCTTTCGCATTTCATGCCTTCCACCCCGAGAGCCGTCTGTTCACTCGCTGCCCGGACACCGGCAATCCCATTCGCTGTGGGAGAAATGCTGGTGGCTGAGCGCTTGTCTTTTGTTTGCCTCCGCCTGCCCGCGGCGGTGCTGCCCCTTGCCATATGCGGCCTTGCCATCGCCGCATCTCCCGGCGAGGGGCAGCTTCTTGCAGACCCGGCGAAAATGCTGCGAACTGCTGAACGCGTCGACTTCAGCGGATCAAACCTGCTGACTGTCGAGCAGACCGAAATGGGCATGTGTCTACGCAGCACACCAAGGTCATCGGCAACGGGCCTGTACCAGTTGCTGGAAATGCCAAGCGATAGGCTCCGCAATGTAAGCTGGCAATGGCGCGTCGACAAAGCCCATGCGACTGCCGACATCCGTGCTATCGAGCGCGAGGACTTCGCGGCCAAGATCGCGTTCGTGTTTGGCGAGCCGAGCTTTTTCAATCGCGATGTGCCGACGCTCGCTTATGTCTGGACATCGACGCCGGTGGAAAACGGTTCCATTATTCCCTCGCGGCGGTATGCGAATCTGCGCTATGTGCAGTTGCACGGCGCTGCCGAGGTCGGCAGATGGCAGCTTGAATCCCGCGACATCCTCGCCGACTTCGTGGCAGCTTTCGGTCAACCCCCAGGCGCGCTGCGCTACATCGCGGTCTTCAATGACAACGATCAAACCGGTGAACCCGTCTCCGCGCTGTTCGGCCCGGTTCGGGCGAGCGCGACAAAAGATTAGCCCGGCTTCTTCATGGCGATTTGCCGCGGGCTATCAATGTGACACGCGTCCTCCCATGTGAGTGACCGGTGATCGAAGCCATGTTCGATGGTCGGCTTGATGATCTGGAAGTAGGGTGAAATGTCGAAGTCGCGGGGTGTGAACAGGCTGTGGTGGCGAATGCGAAGAATTTCCGCGCGGCTGTAATCGCTGTTCACCTGCATATGACCTGGCACGCGCTCGATTCGTGGCAGAATCGGATAGCGCACCGACTGGAACGCCTGTGCGATGAGCGTCGAGCAGATGAAGCGCGTCGGTTCACCTGAACCAAGCGCAATCATGCGGCGACGCAGGCGGACGGGAACCGGCGGTGTCGGAAACAGATAGCGGGCAAGGTCGATAATATTGCGCGTATCGTAGTCCATGCCGATCCGGGCGATTGCAAACTGAGCCACAATTTCACGCTCACCGTTGGAAAGTCCGACCGGCCGGCAAATGCGTGTGTTGTAGGTTTGATAATGCGAGACCGGCGTCGCAATGACGCCATGACCAAGGGTCGCCTCGACGAGCATGCCGCTCTCCTCATCTGAGGGACCGGCTCCGACCACCAGGTTGCCGACATAGAGCGCCGCATGCGACCACGTCGACTGGCTTAGATACTTGATTGCCGTGCCCACTTTCTGATTGGCCTCGACAAGCAGCACGTCACCGATTTGAAGAGTCTTCCTCAAGGTTTCCGGATCGGACGGTGTCGAAGGCCGATAGCCGCTACAAGGCTCTGTCAGGCGCCCTGCAATCAGGCGTCCCAGACGATCCAAAGCCTTGTCGAACAGTGCCACGAGACCGGAACTCCATCTGTCGGCATCCCTCGCATCAGATCTTCCACATCGCTTCCCCCTCGCGGGCTTCGGGTATCTCGTTGGCGTGTTGCGAGCGGATGAGTTGGTCGAGTGAAAAGAATCCAGCTCCGAAACGCACGATGATGAGCAAGGCGATCGCCCACAGCCCATGGGTAACGTAGGCTTCCGGATAAACGAAAATCTGGATGACGGCGGTCATGCCAAGCAGCGCAAGGGCCGCAAAACGCGCGCCGAGCCCGGACCACAAGAGGAACGGCATCGACAATTCCGCAAACGTCGCCATGTAGGCAGCCATCACAGGGGGAATGAGGGGCACCTGGTATTCCATTGAGAATAGAAAAAAGGTCGAGTCCTTGATGGCGAAACCGTCAATCTTGGTGAGACCAGAGTTGAAGAACACGAGCCCTATGACGACCCGCGCGAGTAGCAGAATGAGGGAGAGCGGGAAGGCTTCGAATACGCCGATTAATCTGGTGATCACGTTCTTCATGTGGAAGATCCTCCATTGGATCGCGTCGCTTCTTTTATAGGTTGGCTGCTGGCTTCAATCAATGCGCCAAGCTCGATGAGCGCCGCAAGCGCCGGTGCCGGATCGAATGCGCTGTCCTGCTCAAGGGCGCTTTCGTAGGCCTCGCCGATTGTCGCCCCTTGCATGAGACGGTCGACGAACATGGCTGTACCAGCTTGCAGCAGCAGTGTCTTCACTTCCATTTCCGGGCGCACGATCAAAACCGCTTCAGGGCCGGCATCCGCACCGACAGGCACAACATCGGCATCGAAGGTGTTGGTCCGCCAGATGGAAAAGACAGGAGACGACGAAGACAGGAAGCGCGCCGCAGGGTGGAACACCAAGCGCAGAGCGGCAACGTCTTCGGCATTCACCTGAGAAAGGTGTTCAGCGGTGAGCGGCACGCCTTCAGGGGAATGATAGGCACGCTGCTGCAGCCATTCCATGAGTGCGACGTCCGCCAGATAAGGCAGATCCGAGACCGGCTCAAATGAGGCAATGAATGCAGGAAAGCCCGCGCCGTACTGGCTCAACACCGGCGTCGCCGGCGGCTCTGTCACGATGAAGAAGCGCGCCATGGCTCGAAAGTATTCGTCCCCCACAAGTCGCCGAACGACCGGAAAATAGGCTTCGAGCACTTCTGTCAAACTCATCACGACATTGTTTCGGTAGACGGAGAAACGTCGGATCGGCAAGGCCCCGGCAGGAGTCCGCGCCACTGAGGAGGGCGGCGGGCTCTCAAAATCCCGTATGGCAGTGGCGAACTCGCCTTGGGCCTCAAGCAGCTTGTCCACGCGACCGCTCTCCTTGCTTCATGAAATCCTCGGCGCGGCGCGCTTCTGCATGAAGCCGCTCCCAGTCCGGAATATCGTTGTCCCACTCGATCAGTGCCGGCCGCGCGCCGCCCTTCTCGATCGCCTGTACAAACAGGCTCCAGACCGGATCGGCGACCGGCGCGCCGTGTGCATCGATCAGGAGCGGTGCGGCGTCGTCATCGGTATCGTGGGCATGACCGGCCAGATGGATCTCCTGCACCAGGTGCAGGGGAAATTCATCGATGTAATCGGCGGCGCGGAAGCCATGGTTCGTTGCCTGGACGAAGACGTTATTGACATCCAGCAGGAGGCCGCAGCCGGTGCGCTTTGCCAGTTCGCCGAGGAAATCAATCTCGCGCATCTGCGCTCCGGCGAAGTCGACATAGGTCGAAGGGTTCTCGATCAGGATCTGCCGTTTGAGCGTCGATTGCACGATGTCGACGTGCTCGCATACGCGCGCAAGCGTCTCGGTCGTGTAGGGCAGCGGGAGGAGGTCGTTGAAATAGCAGCCGTCATGGCTCGACCAGGCAAGATGCTCTGAGACGAGGCCTGGCTCATACCGATCGCAGACGCGTTTCAGGCGTGCGAGATGTTCAAGGTCGAGCGAACCGGCCCCGCCGATCGAAAGCCCGACACCATGTACAGACAGCGGATAACGTTCGCGGATTTCGCTGAGATAGCGATGCGGCGGACCGCCGTCCTCCATGTAGTTCTCGGCATGCACTTCAAACCAGCCGATATCCGGCCGGTTATCGAGGATGTCGCGGTAATGCTCAGGCTTCAACCCGACCCCGGCTCGCGCCGGGATCGGATCGGCCATATGGAAATGGCGCAAGGTCCGCACGTTTGCCTCACGCCTCGCTGCAGTCGTACTTGCCGCCGCGGTCGGCGATGCACGACAGGCTGCCGTTGCCGGCTGGCGTTGAGACCTGTTCGCAGGTCCCCTTCTTGACGAGGCTCCAGGCATTGCCCTGGTAGTCGACCGTTGAGGTCCCTGCACACGTCGTGCCCTTGCCGGCCTTGCAGTCGTTCTTGCCGGACAGCGCTACGCCGTAGCACTTCTCCATGTCTTTCATGCCTGCCTGCGCACCGGTCGGCGCGGCCAATGCCATGGCTGCCGTGAATGCCCCTGCGACGGCCAGAGTTGTTGCCTGCTTGATCTTACGTTCCATGGGCTCGTTATTCCTCATTTTTTGCGAGCAATGGTTCTCGCAGTTGACGCCTATTTGCACAGATGCATCGAGCCGATGGTGGGGTGGGGGGAATCGAACCCACATCCGCGATTTGCAGCCGAAGCAACAACCGCGCCCATGCCATTGGACACCCCAATCGGGATCCCGGAATTCTCATTCCCCTCGCGGCATCTGCATTGAGGATTTCGACCCAGCCAGCAAAAAGGTGACAGCGAGCCTCGTCACGTTCTGTTGAGAAAGGCGTGATGAGCACTCACAGGTATTGATACTTGTCAGGTGTGGTTGCAATCATGAGGCGTCGCTGCCATTTCCATCTTGGATCGCGTCCGCGTCATCGGTTCGCGCCGTGCTCAGACCTGCGACATTTGGCTGGCCAGTGCGGCTTGCTGGCTGGATTTACCGTGTCCATGCTGAATCGAAACAAGGAAGGAACACCGGATTTGGAAAGGTGCTGCGATGTCTGCCATTCGGCCGATTCAAAACGCGTCGATGCTTACTCGGAGGCGCAGTGGCCGTTGGTCGAGTGCCTTTCCTGCGGCTTCATCTACCTGAAGCAAGTGCCCGAATATGAGGCCTTGTCGGACGAACTGGCCTGGGAAAAGCAGCACGCACAGGAAGCAAAGCGACGGCGCAAGTCCATAGGCGGCGCCCTGGATGCGGCCACGCGATGGCGTCTGGTCCTCGGCAAGATGTTTGACGACCGCGTCCTAACCCAGCAACGTCGCAGCAGCGGAAACATTCTCGACGTCGGCTGCGCTGGCACATGCGCCAACGTTCCGCTTGGCGCGACGCCGTTTGGCATAGAGGTTTCAGAAGCGCTTGCCCGCAAGGCAGCGCCCGAGTTCGAAGCCCGTGGCGGCCAAGTCTTCCATGGCCCGGCCCATGAGGGCCTCGACTGCTTCGAAGGAATACAATTCTCCTCGGTCTATATGCGCTCCTACCTCGAGCACGAAGCCCAGCCGCGAATAGTGCTCGAAAAAGCCTTTAAGCGCCTCGAACCGGGCGGCACGGTGCATTTGCGCGTGCCGAATTTCGGATCGCCAAACCGGATCGTAATGGGCCGGCGATGGAGCGGGTTCCGCTTCCCCGACCATGTCAATTATTTCACGTCCCCATCGTTGCGCCGGCTCGCCGAAAGTATCGGCTTCCAATACCGGCGCGTGAACGGGTGGTCGCTGTTCGACGACAATTTGATGGTGGTCCTCACCAAGCCGGCTTCCTCATGAACGCACGGGAGGCGGCCCGGCCGCTTACCGGGGTCTGCGACCGCCTCCTCGTTCATTCCTGCGTCATGCGATCAGGCGGCCTTCCAAACCCGAGGAGCAAAGACTTCGTCGACCGGCGTATGGAACACGTGATTTGAGTAATTGCTCAGCGTCTTGACGCTGATGGCAAGGATGACGCCGAGGATGTTGCGTTCGGAATAGCCCGCGGCCTTGAAGGCCGCCACGTCCGCATCGGTTGGCCGACCGCGACTTTCAACCATGATGGTGGTGAAGTGGCGCAGGGCTTCGAGTTTGGCATCAGGCAACGCTCTGCCCTCGCGCAGTGCGTCGGTGACTTCGGTTGGCACACCCGACATCTTGTCGGCGACAAAACTGTGGGCGGCCATGCAGTAGTGACACTCGTTAGCCCGGCTGACGGCGAGAAAGATGACTTCCTGCTCGACAGGAGTAAATCCGCATTCGGCACGAAAGGAGGCGTACCCAGACGAGTAGGCTTCAAACAGGGCTGGCTCGTTGGACATGGTCCCATACATGTTAGGGACGAAGCCCAGTTTCTCTTTGGCGCTCTCAAGAAGGCTTTTGGCTTTGCCCGTCGCGGTCTCAATCGTCAAGATTGCCAGGTCTTTGATCTTGTAGGTCACTTTCATCTCTCCTCTCAGGGTTGCGAAAAAGACTATTTGGAATGACCATTCCAAATAGGGTAAATAGGCTGCTCATTCGAGCCTGCGCATGGCATCTTCGACGATGCTGTGCAGCAGAAATTTTTCCGGCCGGCTACGAACCAGAACGAGCAATCCGATCAAGGCAGCCAGCAGTCCGCGCGCCGTCTGCGAACACTTGAGCTGGCTGGCAACTTCGCCTGCGGCCTTTGCCTTTCTCAACATGCGGATGAGGAAAGCCTCGACGTCCGCCTGCGCTTCGCCCACCACGACATTGATTTCCTCATCGTGGGCCGCGAGTTCGAGCGCAGTGTTCGTGATAAAGCACCCCCGGTCCGGTGCACCTCCCCCAATTCCTTGGGTGACTGACAGGAACAGCTGGCGAATAGCTTCCCGAGGGGGATATGTCGCCTCCAGCTCCGCCAGCATTCTCCGGCGGGATTCGTCGTAGGACTCGAGAGCTGCAAGGAACAACTGCCGCTTGTCGCCGTAGGTCGCATAAAGGCTTGCCCGGTTGACGCCTGTGCAATCGACGAGGTCCTGGATCGAGGTCGCCTCATAACCGCGCGACCAGAACGCTCCGAGAACCTTCTCAAGCACGGCTGTTTTGTCGAATTGTTTGTCCCAAGGCATGTCCCGTCTCCTTGCCGCAGATAATTAGCCAGTTTGGAACGCGCGTTCAAAACACGAATTCGTGCGGCCCGTGTGAAGCCGCCGGATCCGTTCGCATTGCGCCGTTCAACTCTCAACAGCAGCCCTTCACCGCCTTGTCACGCCACGTTGATGAAGCGCGGGGCGAACGTGATGGCTGCTCCGGTAACTCCAAGGGCATCATGCTCGAATTGAACAGCACGAGGCGAGTCGATCCGATACGTCCGCGCTCGACCATGAAGATCCAAAAAAACTCGGACGCACAACGTCACCGAACAATGGAGGACCCATGCCATGCTCGTCACAGACATCCTGAAGCAAAAAGGCAGAGAGATCGTTTCGATCAGCGCCACGCAGACGACACGAAGCGCGGCACAAATGCTCGCCGACAATAACATAGGTGCGCTGGTCGCACTTGATCCCGATGGGGCACCTGAGGGAATTTTGTCCGAGCGCGATATCATCGACGGAATCGCTCGTCACGGTGCCGAGGCGTTGGACCTGCAGATCGGGATCTTCCTGACGCGGAGCATGGTCCATTGTTCGCCTCGCGACACTCTACTCGACGTTGCCCGAACGATGACGCAAAGGCGCATTCGCCACCTCCCCGTCGTCGAGGGATCGCAACTCATCGGGCTTGTCAGCATCGGCGACGTCCTGAAGTGCCGCATTAGCGAAGTTGAGCTTGAATCGCTCGTCCTACGAGACGTAGCGATCGCCTTGAGGTGAACCTCGGCCCGCCAGACTGTACGCGCTGCAAATCCATTTGTGCGGCGCGGCTGCAAAGGAAAAGGTGATTGTAATGAAGCTCATGTTCCTGGCGACAGTCCTCGGCCTTGCCGGCGGCACGGTGTATCTATGGCTGCCGACAGTGCCGCCGGTCGTCACACATGAAGTCTCTCCTGCGCCTCCCGTGACCGCCATCGATGTAACGGGAGGCTACTCAAACCGGATGCGGAAGCCGGCGGGGCCCCGGTCGATTTTGCCACGCGTAGAGGAAGAACGGATCCCGCTCAGCCGCCAGCCTGTTGAAATGGCACAGACACCGATCCCAGCCAGTCAGCCCCTGACAGTCCGCGCGCTCATCACCACCGGCTCGCTTCCGCAAACGCATGTCGCCACGGCTGGACGCAGCCCTGTCGATCTGGTGTCGAGAATCCAGGGTGAATTGAAGCGGCTGGGTTGCTTCGATGGACGGATTACAGGTCGCTGGCAGTCTCGCACGAAGCAGGCGCTTGCTCGATTTCTTGCAAGGGCCAATGCGCAGCTTCCGGTGGAGACGCCGGACATGGCTCACGTGTTCATTCTACGAAATTATGTGGGGGGCTCGTGCCAGGCTCAGTTGGCAACAGCCCAAAAGACCCAGCCCGCTGAACCGGCCGCTTCGCGTTCGCAAGCCCCAACTGGAATGATGGCCCTGGGTGCAAACGCAGGTATTCCAGCCCCGTCAAACCCAGAGAGCAACGCCAGTGACAACCGTGCGTCGGTCGGCGCGGAAGCTGGCCGTGTCCGCGCCAGGAGCCAAGCCCGCCAGCGATCATTGCAACGCAAGCGGCACCAGCTTACCCGCCGCAACGAACGCTCGATCCAACAGATCCTTCAACACCCGCTCGGCACCTTCTGACAAGCAGAACGTCAGGCCATCGCCATGAACCCATTTCGGAGAATGTCATGAAACCAAATAGAGCCGCCATCGTAACAGGATCGACCAGCGGGATCGGTCTTGGGATTGCCGAAGCCCTTTGTGCGTCCGGTGTGCACGTGATGCTCAACGGGCTGAGCAGCCCTCAAGACATCGAGGCAAAGCGCCGCGAACTGGCAGAACGCTATGACGTCGAAGTGGCCTTCCACGGCGCCGACATGTCGAAGCCCGAAGATATCCGCGACCTCACAGCCACGGCGAAGGCGATCTTCGGCAAGGTCGATATCGTCGTCAACAATGCCGGCATCCAGCACGTTCAACCGATCGAGGATTTCCCGGACGCCAAGTGGGATGCGATCATCGCGATCAATCTCTCGTCGGCCTTCCACACCATCAAACACACGATTGCTGACATGAAGGCTCGCAACTGGGGGCGGATCATCAACATTGCATCCGCCCACGGTCTTGTTGCCTCCCCCTACAAGCCGGCCTATGTCGCCGCCAAGCATGGCCTCGTCGGGCTGACGAAAACGGTAGCACTCGGCGCCGCCGAGCATGGCGTGACATGCAATGCAATCTGCCCCGGTTACGTCATGACGCCGCTTGTCAGGAAACAGATTCCCGACCAGGCCAAGGCGCGCGGCATCACCGAAAAGCAGGTCATCAACGACGTGCTGTTGAAGTCTCAGGCGACGAAGCAGTTCGTCACGGTCGAGCAACTCGGCGCGTTGGCGGCATTCCTGTGTACCGACGCTGCAGCACAGATAACTGGAGCAGCATTGCCGGTCGATGGCGGCTGGACAGCCCAATGAACCCCCGCAATAAAGCGCACGTGAAGTCGATCAATCTCGCATTGCAAGGCGGTGGCGCGCACGGAGCCTTCACCTGGGGCGTCCTCGACCGGATCCTTGAGGACGGACGGTTGTGGATCGATGCAATCAGCGGCACCAGCGCTGGCGCCATGAACGCGGTCGTGGTCGCCGACGGCCTGATGCGCAATGGCTGCGAGGGCGCGCGAGAAACGTTGCACGAATTCTGGTGGGAGGTCAGCCGCGCGGCCCGCTTCAGTCCGGTTCAGCGTGCCCCCTTGGACATGTTCATGGGCAACTGGAGCCTCGATGGGTCGCCTGGCTACATCTTCGTTGATTTCCTCAGCCGCATGGCTTCGCCCTACGAACTCAACCCGTGGAAGATCAATCCACTGGCCGAAATCCTCGAGAAGACGGTGGATTTCGAACGGGTTCGATCTTGCGAGCAGACCAAGGTGTTCGTGTCGGCGACCAATGTCGAGACGGGGCGAGTGAGAGTTTTCGATCCCAACGCCCTGACTTCCGACATGGTCATGGCGTCGGCTTGCCTGCCCTACATGTTCCAGGCTGTCGAAGTCGACGGAGTGCCTTACTGGGACGGTGGGTTTATGGGTAACCCTGTCCTCTTTCCATTCTATGATTCGACCGAGTGCCGTGACATCCTGATCGTGCAGATCAATCCGATCGAACGCAAGGGAGTTCCGCGCACAGCTCGCGACATTCTCAACCGGATCAATGAGATCACCTTCAACGGCAGCTTGCTGAAAGAACTACGATCGGTCGATTTTGTGCGCCGCCTCATAGAACAGGGCAAGCTCGACCCCGAGCAATACAAGCAGCTCAACATTCACATCGTCGAAGCACAGGACAAGCTGGCTCCTCTTGGCGCTTCGAGCAAGGTCAATTCGGAATGGGCTTTCCTGCGCCACCTGTTTGAAATTGGCCGTCAAGCGGCCGACCTCTGGTTGGAGCGGAATTTCGAGGACATCGGCCAGCGTTCGACGGTCGACCTGAGAGCGATGTTTCAGGGGATCGGCGCCGAGCATCACGGCTGAACCGGCATTCAACGATCCTTCACGCACAAACTGTGAGCAGACTTCAAGATTTCTTGTTCAGCCCGTCGGGCGATCGGCGGTAACCTTGAAAGCATCGCGGGCGAACCCGTTTACAGTATCAATCCGCCCGCGGTCATCTCGACGGGTGGTGACAGGAGGATGCGGTTCAATGAACCGATCGGCCACTGCCACCGGTTGTGACAAGTCTGGATGATCTCGCGCCATAGCAGTAGGAAGGGTAAAATGTTAAGGTCCATAGTAATCGCGGCATCCGCTCTGATCGCGGTGACGTTCACTCCTCTCCCAGCAATGGCTACTCCGGCGACATCGGTTGCCGCTAAGCTTTCAGCCGCGATCGGCGATGCTCCTGACGGCGTAACCGATGTCCGCTATCGCGGCGGTCGCTATTATCGTTATGGTGGGCGGCGCCACTCAGGCTACGGCCGGCGCCACCGCGGCCACTATCGCTATCGCGGGTCGCGCAGTTACGGCCGCTACTTTGGCGGCGGTTATCCATACTACAGCCGCTACTCGTATGGTGGTTACCGTCCGTACCGGCGCAGCTACGGATACGGCGGCTATCGTTACGGCGGTCGCCATTGGTAAGGCGCGAACCGCCTTATCGCTGCGACGGCGTGCGGGCGGGGCCGTCGCAAGCATTTTCCTTTGCCGCCCGTATCCCAGGGCTGATAAATGACACTGCCAACTTCGCAGCCTCACGCAGGCGCCAGCGACCGCTGGATACTCTCGCTCGATGGTGGCGGTGTGCGCGGACTGATGACCGCTGTCTTCTTGAAGCGGCTCGAACGGGAGATCGGCCTGCCGCTGGCCAACTGTTTCGATCTCATCGCAGGCACCTCATCGGGCGCGGTCATCGCGGGCGGGCTGGCCATTGGCCCATCCGGGACGCCGGTCGTGCAACTTCGCGATCTCGTCGCATTCTTCCGCACCGACAGCCCGAAAATATTCAGCCAAACCTCCGCAGGGTTTCTCGGCACGCTGCGCTGGCTCCTTGGGCCGCTGCACGATACAGATCGGCTCCATGATGCGCTCGTCGAGAAATCCGGCAAGCTCATGCTCTCCTCAGTTTCCAGCAACCTGCTAGTCACCGCCTACGACATGCGCCGCGGCGAACCGGTCATGTTTCAATCGTGGCTTGCCGGCCGCGCGCAACGCCGACCGGACGATCAGGACCGGGATGTTGACGGCCTGATCAGGTTCTGCCCCAGGGACGCAGATGGTTTCGCCGATATCGAACTTGCGACAGCACTCACCGCTTCGGCCGCCGTGCCGACTTATTTTTCACCGGTACGACATTCGCGCGACGATGGAGACCATTACGCCCTCGTCGACGGTTTCGTATACGCCCTCAATCCGGCACTGCCTGCCTATTTCGCTGGCCAGCGGCTGTTCGGCAGAAACGCCCGTCTCAAGATCCTGTCCTTAGGCACGGGCAAAGCCACAGCCGGTTATGATTGGGCGGATCTGAAGCGACGCGGTGCGGCACGCTGGCTGAAGCCGATGCTGGAAGCCTTCCCTGACGGTGCGTCCGATGCCTCGGCTACCTACCTCGACTGGATGGCTGAGAGCGGGGACGTTGAGCACATCCGTATCAATCCATCCTTCGCTGGGCTTTCGGAGAAGGATACCCCGGCTCCGGGCTTCGATGACGCATCCCGGGGCAACCTGGAAGCCCTTGCCGCGGTCGGTGGACGCTTGTTTGACGATAATCGCAATCGCATCGACGGTCTTGTCCATCAACTGAGAGCACACGCTGCTGAGAGCGCCGCGCAGATGCTACCATCTGGGTGATGAAGTCGCTGATTGGAAATGTATGCGCGTCGATCACGCGGGTTTGTCTGCAATTGTTTTGATGGCACGACCGCTGCTGGTTAGCCTTTTCGGGAAGCGGAAGCATCGCGTTGCTCGTCGCACTCAGTTTCAGGGGCTTGCTACACCCATGGCGATTTTGACGATTTCCACCATCACGTGTCGCTCCCGCGCACACAAATCTGCGGAGACGATGCCGGTCGATGCGTGCCAGCACCTCTACGATTGCCGGAATTGCGGTGGAGTTTTGAAGCTAAAGCCGGGGGACTGCTGCGTCTACTGTTCGTATGGCGCTGTGCCCGGCCCGCCGATCCAGGAGCAGAAGTCGCAAAGCCGATCCCTCGATGAGACTGAGGGCAACTGGAAACGAGTTTCAAGCCTTCCCCCCCACCTGCACCCCAGTGGCGATTGCGTGACCTTTATGAACACTATGAATAGGGACTACCGATGCGCAGCTTAACTTTATCGGTTTTAATGGTCTTACTATTGACTCCATCCTCCTGGCTCGCGGCGCAAGACGCTAGAGGGGACGCACAATCGACGGCACAAGGCCGGCAGGCCGTCTCGATTACTGGCGATTACGAACCTGGGACGATAGTCGTCAGTCTGGATGACAGGCGCCTTTATCATATTCTCCGCCGAGGCGAAGCGATCTCCTACCCGATTGCGACGCCGCGCGATCAGGACATGTGGACCGGGAGCGAATACGTGACGCGCAAGATGGCCAATCCACCGTGGCGTCCAACTCCGACGATGATGCGCGAGAACCCGCGCTTGCCCTCCTATGTGCCCGGAGGTCACCGCTACAATCCGATGGGCGCTCGGGCGCTTTATCTGGGCGACACCTACTATCGAATCCACGGAACGGACGCCCCTTGGCTTATTGGCGAGAACATCTCGAAGGGCTGCATCCGCATGCATAACGAGCACGTGATCGAGTTGTTTGAGAAGACAGAAGTCGGCGCAAAGGTGGTGGTTACACAAGCAAGCCTTGTCGGCGCAGGCAATACGCGATCAACCAGGGCCGCAGTTGTGAAGCGGCCGGTGAATGGGTCGTGACGTCACCGAAAGCCATCGCCCTCACGCAGCGAAGTTTTCGCTGGCCCGCGGATTCAAGAAAGCCTGATTTCGGGATTCGGCAAACCGTTGCTTGACGACAACGTGGCAGCTCACGCAATTCACCGTTGCTCGCAAAATCACGGCAACTTGTTTTCGGGTTGTAACTTTTTTACGCGCCCCGCCGAAACTTCAATCCAACACTGATTGGTGATCTTGTTCGCACCCTTTGTGAATTCGCGGATCAGGAAATCGCATTACGTTCCAGTATGTTATTCTTTCCGTCTAAACGAAGGCTCTTGAGCGCATGGTTTTCCAATTCCTATCGGACAAATGGCTCAATCGCCGCAGGAAGATCGACGCCGACTCTGTAGCCGCCGTTGAAGGCAAGTCGCCAGCAGTTGTCGTCACGGGCGGGTCTCGCGGAATCGGCTTGGCAATTGCGCTACAGTTTGCAAAGCGCGGCCACAGGGTCGCACTGGTCGCGATCAACGAAGCCCGACTTGCCGCAGCATCCAAGATTATTCACGAAGCGACAGGCCAGATTCCGCTCACATTTCGCTGCGATGTCGGCGACCCGCAAGCTGCGCGAAGGATCGGAAAGCATCTCGACGAGCACGACTGCTATCTCGATATACTGGTGAATAATGCTGGCGTCGGGATTGGCGGAAAGCTCATTCTGCAGGACATCGGCGAGATCGAGAATGTCATTCGCACCAATATCATTGCGCTGACAAGGCTGACCAGCCACGTGCTGCCCGAAATGCTGGCACGAGGACGTGGCGGCGTCATCAACGTCTCGTCGTTGGGCGGCTTGATGCCAGGACCATACGAGGCAGTCTACTACGCCAGCAAGGCATATGTGGTTTCGTTCACACGCGCGTTGGCAAGCGAAGTATCCGGCCGCGGCGTTCGCGTGAGTTGCGTTCTTCCCGGGCCGGTGAAGACAGATTTTCACGACGCCCTCGACCGCGAGAAGCGCGCTTTATATCGGCGCCTGTTGCGGTGGGACACGCCCGAACTTGTCGGCCTCAGCACCTATCGCGGCTATCGTTCCGGGCGCAAGATCATCGTGCCTGGCGTTTCCAACGCGCTGCTTTACTCGATCATAGGCTTCTTGCCGTACGCATTGACCGTGCCGGTGTTGGGGCTTTTGCTGGATCCCCGTACCAGCGGCACAAAGCCGGATCAGGTTCACGACGGAAAACTGCGGCAACCCTCCTCGATCGAGGTCGCCCCGACCACCCCGTCGACGGATTTCGCTTCTAAGCAGAAAACCCTGGTGGATACAGCCAACTAATGCGGCTGAGACAGCAATTGTCCGATCATGCCGTATCGGGCATTGCGGGTGCATGTGTTCCATCGCATCTGCGCATTACAAATTTGCGCAAGAGAGCTTCGATGATGCATCGGAAGTTCCAACGGTACCGGCGACTCCACAATTTCCATTGCATCATTCGAGATTGCGCTTGGCGGCGGGTTGGAAGGTAACCAATTGCAACGACCGAAAGTGCCCCATCTCGACAGCATCCCCACTTCCGGAATTAGGCAAGGGCTGCCCTCCTCGGTCAAGCCTTTCTGTGTCAGCGGGTTGCGGATACCCCAAATGGCAAAAGAAATCCGGCTCCGAGGGGAGCGGCGCCGAGGGGAGCGGCGCCGGATCGCGGGAAAGGGTGGCTGAGGGCCGCCACTTCGGTCCGTTGGCTTCGAGCGCCTTGGCGCGGCGGCTCATCACCTGTTCGGGCGTTGCGCTCGAAAGAAGGGCGCCTGCCGTCGTCTGGATGCGCGAGCGGAAGGTCTGGTTGAGCGTATAGCCCTTGTCGCCTGCGAGCTTCTCGGCGTCGTCCTTGGTGAAGGGACTTGCCTCCTTGATGTTGCTGGCGACCACGTGCCGGTCGGAGCCGATGTTGACGAGACCGATCCCCTGCCCGCGCACTTCGTCTAACCCGAATCACGCACCGGGAGCACGGCCGGGTCGCTTGGTCTGATGGGCGCGCGGCATCGGCGGTCCACGAGGACCGTCTTTCATCAACTCGCTGTTGCAACGCGTTCGGGGTTGATCTGCCTGTGCCGGCGGCGGGGCGGGGCGTAAGCCC
>JAHJSN010000096.1 GCA_018830445.1 Alphaproteobacteria bacterium
ACTAGTGTTCCGACTCTGACATATGGTTCCCTGCCGGGAACCTGAATGTCAGCCCGGAACACTAGGCAACCTTTTGATTGTGTTCTGGATTCACAAACATTTGACGACCTCCGCCCGGGAATCAAATGTTTGAGCCAGAACACTAGCACCGTCTGACGTCCAGGCTGTCCGGGTTGAGCAGGATGATACTTGCTGGCGGTGCAGGACAACCCGTGCGGATGTGCGCGGCGAGTTCCAGGCCACTCATTTCGGGGAGCGATGTGCTTGCCAACAGCACGTCAAACGGCTGCTGCGTCGGCCCGGCTGTTTTCAGCAAGTCCAGGACCTGACCGGCGGTCGCGCAAACCTCGACCTCGGCATTCCACCACCGCAAGAGTTCGCGAACGATCGTTTGTGCCAGTCCGCTTTCCTCGGCCAGAAGGGGCGCGAAAAGCGTATGGACTGTTACGGCTGAGCGGTCGCACCCCCGGGGAGTAGGGCGGGCTAGGATTTCGATCTCATGGCGGCGTCGACGCTCCAAGGTCCAGGACCTGCAAAGACGAGATAAAGGAATACGAAGCAATAAAGGATCGCTGCGTCGCCGCCGTTATTGGTGGGGTAGAAGTCGCGCGGGGCATGGGCGAGCCAATAGGCAACCGCCATTGTTCCCGATGCCAGAAAGGCTGCCGCGCGAGTCTGGAAACCGACCAGAATTGCCGCACCGCAAACGATTTCGATCACGCCTGCAAACCACGGCAGCGAATAGGCCTCGACGACCCGCTGGGAAGCCGGGATGCCAACCAGTTTTTGCGTTCCATGCAACAGGAATATCAGGCCGGAAACCATTCGGAGTATGCTCAAGATGCGCGGTTGCCAGGCGTTCAGGGTGTCCATTGAGACCTCTCATATATTGGCGGCAGGCTGCTCTGCCGTTTCATAGCATCAGTCAAGCTGTTTGCGAAACGATACCGCGGTCAACCGAAAATCATGGGGCCGGATGCTTCCAACGCTATTTGTCGCCCGATTTCCGGAAAACGGATTGCAGGATGGAGTTCCCGGCATACCCGCATCGAAGTTAGCCGATGTTGCATTCTCTGGCGGAGACGTGCGAACAGAAGCGAAGGCATGTGCAGGCGAATGCACGCAGGCTACTCAAGCAGTCATCTATCTTGATGCAATATCAACCACATAGAT
This sequence comes from Alphaproteobacteria bacterium, assembly GCA_018830445.1. Taxonomy (GTDB): domain Bacteria; phylum Pseudomonadota; class Alphaproteobacteria; order Rhizobiales; family Hyphomicrobiaceae; genus Filomicrobium. The sequence goes on from JAHJSN010000096.1 coordinate 1,174, forward strand.
TCTCTGTCGCCCCCATGATGGATTGGACAGACCGGCATTGCCGGCTGTTTCATCGTCAACTGACACGACATGCACTGCTGTATACCGAGATGGTAACGGCGGACGCGGTGCTCTATGGCGACCGCGAAAGGCTCATCGGCTTCGACAACAGCGAGCATCCGGTAGCGCTGCAGCTTGGCGGTTCGGACCCGGCAAAGCTTGCTGAGGCGGCCAGCATCGGCGCCCAATTCGGCTACGACGAGATCAACCTCAATGTCGGGTGCCCATCAGACAGGGTCCAGGAAGGCGCGTTCGGCGCCTGCTTGATGGCAGAGCCGCAACTCGTGGCGAACTGCATCGCCGCGATGCAGCGCGCCGTGCAAGTACCGGTCACGGTCAAATGCAGAATCGGTATCGACGATCAGGACAGCGAAAGAGACCTTCAGCGATTCATCGAGACGGTGGCTGATGCCGGCTGCACACAGTTCACCGTGCACGCGCGCAAGGCGTGGCTCAAGGGGCTGTCGCCGAAAGAAAACCGCGAGGTGCCGCCGCTCGATTACGCGCGCGTCTACAAGCTGAAGCAGGCGCGGGAGGATCTAGCGATCGTCATCAACGGCGGCATTGGCACTCTGGAAGAGGCCGAAGAGCATCTGCGGTACGTCGATGGCGTCATGCTGGGACGGGCCGCCTATCAGACCCCCTATATCCTGGCGCATGTAGACCGGCGATTCTTCGGACAGACCGCGCCCCTTGCGACACGACAGGAGGCGCTCAGCGGTCTCATCGATCATACCAAGCGGCATCTCGCGCGGGGCGGCAGGCTCAACACCATCGTGCGGCATACACTGGGGATCATGCATGGGCTGAGAGGCGCACGCCATTTTCGCCGCTTTCTGAGCGAGAACGCGACCGGCGAAGACGCCGGTATCGATGTGCTGCTTGCCGCGATCGATATGGCGCGCGTAGCTGAAACGTGGCAGCGTGAATTCACCACGCAGGATGCCTGAGCGCTCAGCGGCATCATTTCACAGGTTATTTTAGAACATGGCAATCGATGTCCCGGCAGGGGAGCTGCTACTCCTCGCAGCGGCGCTCCTCGGGGCGGGGCTCGTCACGGGCTTCCTGTCCGGATTGCTCGGTATCGGCGGCGGGGGGATCCTCGTTCCGGTTCTCTACGAGACTTTCGGAGCCGTCGGCGTCGACCCTTCGATCCGAATGCACCTGGCGCTTGGAACGTCGCTGGCGGTCATCGTGCCCACGTCGATAAGGTCGTTTCTCTTGCACCGGGCGAAGGGCGGGGTCGACATGTCGGTCTTGATGAGGCTGGCCCCTTATATGATCGCCGGCGTCGTTGCCGGATCGGCGTTCGCCGGGTATGTCAGCAGCGACGGATTGAAGTGGGTCTGGGTGATCTTCGGCACCGCGCTCGCCTCGAAACTGGCCCTGGGACGCGATGACTGGCGCCTTGGCGATGCCTTGCCCAAGCCGCCCGCCGTGGAAATCTACGGCCTTCTCGTCGGATTCGTTTCGGTCCTGATGAGCATTGCGGGTGCGAGCTTCATCGTCGCCTACCTTACGCTTTACAACCGGCCGCTGCTGCAGGCGGTGTCGACGAGTGCCGGGCTCGGGCCGATCGTGTCGATTCCAGGCGTGCTGGGGTTCATGGTGGTCGGCTGGGGGGACCCTCTGGCACCCACCTTTTCGCTTGGCTACGTCAACCTCCTCGGCGCCGCGTTGATTATCCCGGCCAGTCTTGTTGCCGCGCCTACGGGGGTAGGCCTCGCGCACGGGCTTCCCAAGCGTAAACTTGAGATTGCCTTCGCAGTCTTCCTGTTTGTCATAGCGATGCGGTTTCTGGCCAGCCTGCTGATGTAAGTCGTAAACATGCGGGATGGCGAATATTTGCTCGCGCGATGGCGCGCCCTGGCGTATTATCCGCACAAATAACTTCGGCCAACCGGGAGCCTCGCATGCGCTTCGCCAACCTGACCAGCATAGTGTCCGCCTGCGCGGTGATTGCCGCGATCGGCATTGGGATGTTGCCAGTCCGCGCTGCTGGGGGGCTGCCGCCGGCCGCCGGACCGTCCGAACCGCTGGCGGTTGCCGAGCAAGGCGACGATGGAATCTATCATCAGCCGTGGTTCGTGTCGTCGTTCCTGGACCTCAAGGAAGACTTTGCCGCCGCCAAGGCGCAGGGTAAACGGTTCGCCGTCGTCTTCGAACAGCGCGGATGCATCTACTGCGTCAAGATGCACACCGAAGTGCTCGCGAAGCGGTACATCAACGATTACGTGCGCGAGAATTTCGCCGTGGTGCAGCTCAATATGTGGGGCTCGCGGGAAGTGACCGACTTCGACGGCACCCAAACGACCGAAAAGAAGCTCGCCGAACGCTGGGGGGTGATGTTCACTCCGACCGTGATCTTCTTCAAGGAAGACGTCGACGGGCAGGACACTCAGTGGGGGCAGGCTCTCGAGGTGACGCGCATGAGCCTCGGCATCGGTCCAGGCACGTTCTACGATCTGTTCGTATGGATTCGCGCAAAGGTCTATGAAACGGATCGCAACTTCCAGCGCTTCCATCTGATGCGTTATGAAGAACGCGAGGCGATGAAGAAGAATGCGCCCGGGCAGTAGAATTCCGAAAGCACCAGAGTCAGTGAGGGACGCGATGCGCGACGCTGCCACCGGCATGGAGACGAAAGCGAGCGTCATCGGCTTCCTGGCCGGGATTGTGTTGACGGGGCTTGCCATTCCGGTACTCGGCCAAGTTCCCGTCGATGCCGCAAGCGATCGAAGACTGGGCGATTACATCTATTTCCAGTCGTTCGGCGAACCCAAATTGCCCTTCGAGAACCTCGAAAGCGCCGGTCAGGTGCGCGCCAACAGTGCGGATTACTTCCGTTCGGAATTGGCAACCTGCGACACCAGTAAAGACACGTGCGATGCCGACAACGTCTATGAACTGGCCGACCGTTTCTGCGAGTCGCTGGAGTTCCACGAGGCGGCAACGTGGCGAGCCAGCCGGGACGGCGACGACTTGGTGCTGCACTGGGCGGTTTGCGGACTAAAGAAGTAGAGTTTCGCCGCTGCGACACTATGCGAGTGCGTCAAGATTTCAATAGTTTGAGAAGAACGCAAATTTGCCTTGCTCGGTTGACAAGCCGTTGGCAATAGGAACTGCGTTGCGCTCGAAGCAGTTTCCAATGGAACGAGGTCCGTATGCGATACGATTTGGCTGCGGATTTTTCCGATCAAGGTGTTCCGCCATTCAGAAGCTATCCGCCGAGCCGCCTGCAGCGGATTGCGATAACGCTTGGTCATCGCCTGCCGCAGAACTACGCTGGTCAGCGCGCCGCGGGCTGGATCCGGCGCATCGTGCAGGCCACCGCGAATGCCCCCGTCGATGTCGAGGTGCTGGGTATCCGGATGCGGCTGCGGCTCAACGACAATTCGTGCGAGCGCCGGCTGATGGTTACGCCGCACTTCTTCGAACCGGCCAGTCTCCACGCATTGGGCCAGCAATTCCGCCCTGGGTTCCGGTTCGTGGATGTGGGGGCGAATGTGGGAACGTATTCGCTTCTCGCCGCCCGGGCCGGCGGCAACAATGCCAAGGTTCTCGCCATCGAGCCGAATCCGGGACTGACCAAACGGCTACGCGAAAACGCCGCCCTGAATGGGCTCGACATCATCGTTGAACAGGTTGCCGCCTCCGATCGCAACGGCAAAGTCACGTTGCGGCGCGACTCGAACAATCTTGGCGCTTCGACACTGGTGGCGAACGTCAACGTGCGCAGCCAAGCCCCACCGCTTGAAGTCATCGGGGCAAAGATCCTGGACGTCGTCGGCAAGCACGGGTTCGACCGTATCGATGCCATGAAGCTCGACATCGAGGGAGGCGAGGACAAGGCCCTGATGGCTTTCCTCAAGGAGGCGCCTAAGAATCTGTGGCCGGCCTTCCTCCTGATCGAGCACAACAGAGACGTGTGGCAGTGGGATCTTGAAGCCGAACTCGTCGAGCGCGGCTGGCGGCGCCTCGACAACGGTGAAAACCTGATGTTCGAGAGGTCCTGACGACGGGTTCGGGCTGGGGCCAGACCGGTGCAGCCGTGCGATCGTGGCCCCAGGGCAATCAACGGCCGCCGTCGCGCATCATGCCACGGCCCATACCCATTCCGCCGTCCTTGCCGCGGCCCATCATACCGCGCATCATGCGGTGCATGCCGCCACCCATGCCCATCATCGGCAGGACGATGTCGTCGGCGGCTTCCTTCTGCTTGTCGTCGAGAGCGGCGTAGAGCTTGCCCAGCGCCGCGCGCGTGGCCTTGACCTGATCGAGGCGGGAAGATATGTGGGCTTCCTGCATTTCAAGGCGTTCTGGCAGCGGCTTCTTTTCGAACTCGCCGCTCATCATCTCCTTGCGGCGTTCGCTCATCATCTTGTTGCGGGTTTCGGCGGAAGCCTTGACGGTCCCAGCGAACTCGTCCCAGGCGGCGGTCTGCGCTTCGGTGATTTTCAGTTCCGCCTTGATGAAGGCAAGCCTGCCGTCGATGCGGTCGAGCATCGCGTCCATGCCGCCATCCATCATGCGGCCCATGTGCATGCCGCGGCCCATGCCGCCGCGCATCGGGCAATCGCCATCGTCGCGGTCGTCTGCAGTCAGCGGCATGGCCATACCCGCCATCAGCAGGCCGGCGAGCGCGAATACGGTTCTTCTTGTGGGTTGCATCTGGTGATCTCCTGGCTACGCGTTGTGCGTTGCGGGCAGTCCACTCCAGATGCGCGCGATCCATCTTGACAATGGTCAAGAACGAAGGCGGCGGCCGATCAGCAATTCGTGATCAGCCGCCGCCGTATTTCCTCCCCTCAAGGTCAAATTCAGATTTCGCCCTTGAGACCTTTCTCGAAATATTTGTGAACGATCTTGTCCTGGTTCTCCAGCAGCCAGTCGATCGAGGGTTCGAAGTTCATCGCCTTCCTGATCGCTTGATGCGTCGCCTTGCGATGGATGTCGAACAGGATCTGGTGGTCGAGGTTTTCGATTTCCGCGACCATCGGGTTCAGCCACACGGATACGATGATGCCGAGGTCGTTGGCCTTGTCCTTGGGGATGTCACCGGCGCGGACCGAGTCGAGCACGCCCATCGAGGTTGCATATTGTACGGTGCCCATCAGGATATTGGTGTAGCGCTCGTTGTCGACGGTCACCTTGGAAACGCAGATCGTTGGCGGACGCACCATGATGTCGGTGTTCATGATCGCCAGCACTCTGGAGTGGCCCTTGACCTGGTCGCCGAGGAGATTGGCGAAGGCCGTGCCGAAGGGGCCGTCCATCTCGCCGATGGCGACTTCGGGTTCGGCCGCCGTTCCCGGAGGGCCTCCGGCAACAAGTGCTTCTCCGACGCGCAGGACGATGCGATCGCTCATGGGGGTCTCCTTGATTGCTGTTGATCATTTGGGAGGTCGGATTTGAAAGAGCCGGGCCGGGGCATGATTCGCCGCCATCGCTCGATCCAACCGGAGGGGTAGCAGCTACGGCGTCGATCGGCAAACTTCGGCAAACTTCGGCAATCTGGGGCAACATGGTTTGCCTCGGGCGGGCAGGTCGCGATTTACGGAAACTCAGCGCGGTTCTCGCCGGAAAAAAGTCTGGATACGTTCCGCAGGCCGATTTACATTACTCAAACATTTGGATACTGACGAATTATTGAGCTTTGCGGGCTGGGGGGCCTTCATGAAAAGAGCACTTTCACTTTCCATTGCACTTGCTGCGCTTACGATGGCGGGATGTGCTGCGAAACCGCTTACTGTGGGAAGCATCACGTCAATCCAGCCGACAAACGGCGCGACCGGAACCGATGTCTATGCCCACCAGCGCGCCACCGGCATTCCCGTCCCCGAGTACAGCGGCGACCAGCTGCTGGAAGTCCGCACGTACGAGCAAAAGGAAGGCGAGGGTCGCGTCGAAATGGCCGATGCCAACTGCACGGTTACGGCGGGGACTTTCAAGGCAGATATGACGACGCCGGCGACGGTGCGCGTACCGCTCTACAAGGACAAATCCGAAAGCCTGGCAGTTCAGTGCAACAAGCCGGGGTTCAAGCCGCAGCTGGTCGCCCTAACGGCTTTCGACAAGACGCGTGCCGATCGTTACAACAACATCACCTCGGCAGGCGCTTCCGCGGGGCTGATCGGCTTCGTTGCCTCGGCGGCGGTTGCAGGCGTCATCGATGCCTCATCCGACAATACGCAGAACGCATGGTACTACCCGCCAGCCAAGATCGATCTTGAGCGGGAAGCAACAGGAGGCTGAGCTCGGGCGGGCGATTGAAGAACTGGTAGGGCGGGTTTCAGCGCAGCGTAGCCCGCCGCAAAGCGTTCGGCATCCGGTGAGCAATTTGGTGGATTTCGCTTCGCTCTATCCACCCTACACGAGACCGCACGCTTCATTCACCCAATGCACTTGACCTGAGACCCGCTACCTCCTCAAATCTTCTGATTGTATTCGCCGACTTCGGGTTGTTGCGAGAGAAGCGCGTCGATGTCGGCGAAGATGGCGCGCATGTTCGATTCCGAGGTCGGGCTCTCGACGACGATGACGAGTTCGGGCTTGTTGGATGAAGCGCGCACCAGACCCCAGGTGCCGTCTTCGAGCATGACGCGCACACCATTGACCGTGATGAGTTCGCGCACGTTCTGGCCGGCGATTCTCTCGCCCGCTTCGGCGCGCTTCTTGTAGATGTCGATGACGCGGTCGACGACGCCGTATTTCAGTTCGTCGGCGCACTTCGGGCTCATCGTCGGCGACTGCCAGGTTTTCGGCAATGCGTTCTTCAGATCCGACATCGACTTATCGGGATTGCGGTCGAGCATGTCGCAGATCGCGAGCGCTGCGACGAGGCCGTCGTCGTAGCCGCGGCCCAGTGGCGGGTTGAAGAAGAAGTGGCCGGACTTCTCGAAGCCGACCAGCGCGCCGGTCTCGTGGCTGAAACGCTTGATGTAGGAGTGGCCGGTCTTCCAGTAGGTCGTGGTGGCGCCGTTGGCGTTGAGCACGGGATCGGTGGTGAACAGGCCGGTCGATTTTACGTCGACGACGAATTTGGCGTTTGCGTGCAGGGCGGAGATATCGCGCGCCAGCATGACGCCGACCTTGTCGGCGAAGATCTCGTCACCGGTGTCGTCGACGACGCCGCAGCGGTCGCCGTCGCCGTCGAAACCGAGGCCGACATCGGCGCCGTGCTCCTTCACCGCGTCGGCGATGGCGTGCAGCATCTTGAGGTCTTCTGGGTTCGGGTTGTAGCGCGGAAAGGTGTAGTCGAGCTTGACGTCGAGCGGGATGACTTCGCAGCCGACGGCTGCCAGCACCTGCGGGGCGAAGGCTCCGGCCGTGCCATTGCCGCAGGCGGCGACCACCTTGAGGCGGCGCTTCAGTTTCGGCCGGTCGATAAGCTGGGCGATGTAGCGCTCGGCCATGTCGGGCACGAAGATATACCTGCCGCCACCTTCGGCAGTGAATCTGCCTTCGAGGACGATCTCCTTCAGTTCGCTCATTTCGTCAGGGCCGAGGGTCAGCGGCCGGCCGAGCCCCATCTTGATGCCGGTCCAGCCGTTGTCGTTGTGGCTGGCGGTGACCATCGCGACGCCCTCCACGTCGAGGGCGAACTGGGCGTAATAGGCCATCGGCGAAAGCGCCAGTCCGATGTCGTGGACTTCGCAGCCGCCGGCAAGCAAGCCTGTCATCAGCGCCTGCTTCACTTCACCCGAATAGGAGCGGTAATCGTGGCCGACGACGATGCGCTTCTTGATGCCACGGTTTTCGAAAAGTTTCGCCAGGCCGAGGCCGACGGCGTTGAGCCCCATCAGGTTGATTTCCTCGGGAAACAGCCAACGCGCGTCGTATTCGCGAAATCCCGTCGGCTTGACCAGCGGAAAGCGCTCGAATTCGGCCGTATTGGGTTTCAAGTCGGCGCGCGGCTTGGGCAGCATCGGTGGTCGCTCCTGGCTGGTGAATGAGATCTGACTTCGAGTTTCAGCATCACTCGGGGCCGAATCTCCGGTTTTCAACCACCCCTATTGCAGGCGGCGTGCACTGCAATCAAGTCAATTGACCCTACATTCCTGTGCCAATTTTGAATTCTCGCGGCAAACTCAGCGACTTGAAGGTGCGTGATTATACAGACAGTGGTAAGAGCAAAGCCCATTGGATCCCGCAGGAGACGTGTTTGTGTCGGCCCGCTTCGAAGAAGTCTACGAGCGCAGCGAGGCCGATACCCCCTGGATCGCGGCGGTAATCGTCTATCTGTGCGCGGTTGGTGCGTTCTATTGGCCCTGGATCTCCGGGGCGGTGACGATCCCCTGGGATGCCAAGGCCCACTGGTTGCCGCAGTTGCAGTTTCTCGCCGGATCGCTGGCGCGAGGCGACAGCCCATTCTGGAACCCCTACGTTTTTTCAGGCCACCCGCAGGTCGCCGACCCGCAATCCCTGATCTTCTCGCCGCAGTTTCTTTTTCTGGCGCTGTTCAATCCATCGCCGAGCCCATGGGCAGCGGATATGGTGTCGATTTTGATGATCGCGGCAGGCGGGCTGGCGGTGCTCGTGTGGTTCCGCGACCGCGGCTGGCATTGCGGCGGCGGTCTCATCGCAGCGATGGCATTTTCATTCGGGCCGGTCGCCTGGCGGCTGCAACACACCGGGCAGCTTTCTAGCCTCGTCTATCTTGCGATCACCCTGGTGCTGATCGATCGCGCGTTGCGGCGGAGTTCTTGGACCGACGGGCTGGCGGCCGGGGTCAGCGCGGCATTCATGGTCCTGGGGCGCGACCAGATCGGCCTCATCGGCGTCTATCTCCTGATCGGCTTCGTGGTCTGGCATTGGATCGAAGGGGACGGCGAACAGCGGCTGAAGAGATCGATTCTCCCACTGCTGGCCGGGGGGATCGCAGGCGGCCTGCTGATCGCGCTGCCGCTTGCCATGACGGTGCTGGTGGCGGAAGCGTCCAACCGGCCGCAGATCACGTTCGAGGGGGCGGGAGCCGGCTCGCTGCATCCGGCCCTGCTTTTGACGTGGCTGTTGCCCGACCTTTACGGCGCTTCGGGCGCGATGCGCGATTTTTGGGGACCGCCGAGTTTCACCTGGGAGGGAACCGGCCTTTTCATCGCGCAGAATGTCGGCGTGCTCTATGCGGGGGCCGTGCCGTTCCTGCTGCTGGCGTGGTGTTTCGTCAGCGGGAAAGCCTTTTACCGCGAGATCCGTTTCTTCTCGGTCGCACTCATCGTCACGTTGCTGTTTGCGCTCGGGTGGTACTCACCCGCCTTCGCGGCCTTCTATTATGCGGTGCCCGGGGTCGACTTCTTCCGGCGGCCAGCGGACGGAGTTGCCGTCATCGGCCTGTTGGCTGCGCTATTGTCGGGATACTCCGGCCATCGCTTGTTCAGCGCAAACCACGCCGGCATGCCGCGAGGGCCGTGGGTTCTCGTCATGGCAATCGCCGCCGCGATGTTCGCTGCGGCAGCGATGCTCGCGTGGCATTTCGACCGGCTTGGGATGGCATATGGCCCGATTGGCGCGTCGGGGCTTACCACCGCCAGCGCCTTCCTTGTCATCGTTCTTGCACGGTGGCTCCACCCGATCCGGCCGATCATCGCGACCGGAATTCTTCCAGTGTTCATGTTTGTAGACGTCATCACGAGCAATGGCCCAAACACGTCCAACGCCCTGCCGCCCAAGACCTATGACGTTCTGCGCGGCGACACGGACAACGCGACGATCCGCGAACTCAAGCGCCGCGTCGCGGAAGGGCTCAGCGGAACGCGGCGGGACAGGGTGGAATTGATCGGGCTCGGATTCCATTGGCCGAATGCCAGCGAAACCCACGAACTGGAAAACACACTCGGCTACAATCCGTTGCGGTTGCGGATCTATGAGGAGGCGACCGGGGCGGGTGACTCATCAGGATCGCCAGACTCGCGCAAGCTCGGCGGACTCATGGCGTCGTATCGCTCGAAGATGAGCGATCTGTTGGGTCTTCGCTTCATCGCGGCGGGAACGGAGATCGCCAACATCGATCCCAATCTCAAGGCCGGCGACGTGCTGCTCGTTGCCAAACACGACAATGCCTTCATCTACGAGAACCCGCGCGCGCTGCCCCGCGTGCTCTATGCCAGCGAGGCTTATTTCGACGATTTCGACACCTGGCCGAAACTTGCGGAGAACCGGGCCGATCTCGGATTTCATCTCTCGGGTATCGAATTCCAGCGAACCGTTCTTCTGCACGAGCCCGGCGCAACGAGATCGTGGCCGCTTCACCCGCCCGGACTGCCCGGTCCGGATCGAAGCGTACGTATCGTCAGCTACGCCAACACCGAGGTTGTCATAGAAGCCGACGGTCCCGGGGGATACGTCGTGTTGAACGATGTCTGGCACCCGTGGTGGGTTGCGAGCGTGGATGGTCAAGGTGCCGCAGTCGAGAGAGCGAATTTCCTGTTCCGGGCGGTTGGCGTGCCACCGGGACGCCACACGGTTCGGTTCAGTTTCGCGCCGATTGCGGGCGCCATCAGCGAGCTGCGCGCGCGCCTAACCTCCGGAATCCGTGAACGTGAACGATAAAGCAAGCCGCCCCATAGAACTCGGCAGAACCTACCTTCGCGCCATTCGGATGCTCGGAAAGGAACGAGGGCTTGCGGTCGCACTGGCATCTTCGAGCCTGGTCATTGCCAGCGTGCAGCTTGCCGAGCCGGTGCTGTTCGGATGGGTCGTCGATGCGGTGGCGCGTGGCGGCTCGGCGGGAAACCTCATCGCGCTTTGGGCGATTATCGGCTTCCTCGGCATACTTGCAGGCGTGGTGGTCGCCGTCTTCGCCGACCGGCTGGCGCACCGCAGGAGATTGGCCGCGCTTGCGGACGCCTTTGAACAGGCCATCACGCTGCCGCTCAGTTATCATGCCCGGCACGGTTCCGGTGCGGTCGTCGGAGCGGTGTTGCGCGGAACGGACGAACTCTTCTGGATGTGGCTGGGAGCGCTGCGTGAACAACTGACCGCGCTGGTGACGATCGTCTTCCTGGTGCCGGTTGCGCTCCTCATCGACTGGCGCATGGCCTCGATCCTCGCCGTGCTCGCAATCTGCTACACCATCCTCAACCTGCACGTCATAGCGAAGACGCATGCCGGTCAGCGCAAGGCTGAAGACTACCGCTATGGCGTCAGCGGGCGGGTCGGCGACGTGATCAGCAACGTCACCATCGTGCAGAGCTTCACGCGGCTTGCCGCCGAGGCGGATGCCCTGCGGGGGATGACGGGCGAACTGCTGGCCGCGCAATACCCGGTGCTGACCTGGTGGGGCATTCTTGCCGTGCTGCAGAGGGCCGCGGCATCGCTGGCGATGATCGCGATCTTCGCTGTAGGTGCGGGACTTGCTTCACAAGGCGAGGTGTCGATCGGGGAGATCGTGTCGTTCGTGGCGCTTGCCAACGTGCTGATCGGAAAACTCGATCAGCTTTCCTCATTCACTGTTCGCATACAGCAGGCCGCGCCCGCGCTCGATAACTATTTCGCGCTTATCGATGAGCGTGCGGCAATCACCGATGCGGCCGATGCAAAGCCGCTCGGCAGGCCGATGGGGGAGGTTCAGTATGACAACGTAACCTTCCGCTTTACGGGAAGCGAGCAGGGGGTTTTCGGACTGTCGTTCCAGGCCGGAGCCGGCAAGACGGTTGCCATCGTCGGGCCGACGGGATCGGGCAAGACGACGACACTGGCGCTGCTGCAACGGCTGCGGGCGCCTGATGCCGGGCGGATTACCGTCGACGGGCAGGACATCGCCATGGTCACGCTGACATCGCTACGGCATGCCATATCGGTGGTGTTCCAGGATGCCGGACTGTTCAACCGTTCAATCGGCGAAAACATCCGTATCGGCCGGCCCGGTGCGAGCGAAGACGAAGTTGCTGCGGCCGCGCGCCTGGCTCAGGCACACGGCTTCATCACGGAGAAGCCCGGCGGGTACGACTTCGTCATCGGCGAGCGCGGCGCGTCGCTTTCGGGCGGAGAGCGACAGCGCATCGCCATCGCACGGGCCATCCTCAAGGATGCGCCGATCCTGATCCTCGACGAAGCCACCAGCGCACTCGATGCGGAAACCGAGGCGCGCATCAAGCGAGCGCTCGACCAACTGCGCAAAGGCCGCACGACGTTCGTCATCGCGCACCGCCTATCGACCGTAACGGATGCCGATGAAATCCTGGTGATGGACAAGGGCCGCATCACCGAGCGCGGGAAATTCTCCGACCTTGTCGCGGCGGGTGGTCTTTTCTCGCGGATGGTTCGAGAGGGCGGGTTCTCGGAGCCGACGCCGGTCGAATCGGAGATAGCACCAGGAGATGCGGCAGGGATGGAGCCACCTCCACCATCAACGCGGCGCTAGTGCTCCGACTCTGACATACGGTTCCCTGCCGGGAACCTGAATGTCATCCCGGAACACTAGTGGCCTGTCTCGCCTAAATCGGTGTGCTGGCCGCAACCGCTGACGATTTCGGCGAGACATGAAGGCCACTTGCGAAAACAATGGCTTAGTGTGGCGTTCAGCGCGCCTCAATTGACAACTCCTGTGCGGCACCAACAGGTCAATTAAGGCGCGACGCCACACTAGATGTGGAGTCGCAATTGTTGTTGCCGGTCAGGCCGTGCCGGGGATGAAAATACATTGGACGTGCCAGCGATCGGGCGACAGTCGCTCCTTCTTCGCCAGCGGGCGCTGGCGTTCTTTGCCGCTTTGCTCGGCGGGTACGGCGCAAAGATGATATCTGCCGTCTTTTGAAATCCGGGCGCGATCCCTGAGCACGGTATCGTCGACCTGAACCGGGCCGAACTTCTCGGTATGCCATATCTGGTATGGCTTTCCGGGAACCTTTTCGATGTCGGAAACAGGAACGCAATCCTCGCCGTGGCAGCAATCGCGGGGATACCAGGAGTGAGCGGCGGCAGTCGCCGGCACGGCAGCGATCAGGATGGCGGCGATCCATTTCATGTGATGTCCCCCCGCGGTTTTTCCCAAACGGTTATTGCCAGCTTGCTCGATCACCGCAGTTTAGAGGCGTGGCACTGCGAAATTTCACAACAATCCTCGCCGGCTTATAACGGCGATTCGCTCGCTCCGGATTTGTCTCAGGATCAAATAGCTCGGCGAGAATGGATGGACGGAGCCCAGGCCCTCGATCGACACTCTGCCGATTTCGTGGAAATTAATCCTTTTGTCTGCGTTCTGGATTGGTGGACGTTTGACGATCTGCGCCGGATGCAACCGAGCGATCCAGAACGTCAGAAAGAACAAAGGCCGCCGGTCCAGAGACGTGGCGGCCTTTCATAAATCGTGCTTGCGCGCCACGGTGAGCGCGAAGACGACCGATGTCAGATCATGTAAAGGACTACGACCAGCGTCGCAAGGGCGGCCGCCATGTACCAGAACAGCGTGTAGCCGACCAGCAAGGAGGCGAGCAGCGGAGCATTGCGGCGGGACAATGCAGGATGCATCTCCTGCTCCTGCTTCACGCGGTCCGGATTGCGCTTTTCCGGGCCCCAGGCCAACCGTATGAAAAACCACTTGAACGACAGCCGCAGGTCGCTGATTTCCTTGCTTGGCGAGGACATCGGCTGGCCGAGCAATCGCTCGATCTCGCCTCGCTGTTCGTCGGACAGTGTCCCAGCAACGTCCGGCTTCATCTCGCGCCAAAACCGATCGCTTGCTACGCAGACTTCACTCATATCTGGCTCCACACTCATGACATTCGCGCAGCGGCTCTATTTGCGCAGCGCTAAAACATTATCGACCATTGCACCAAACATTTACGATCGTGTTAGCGGCGCTGGGAGGATTTCTTCTAATCCGGGGCGGTTTGCCGTGCTGTCCGAAACCGGGACGCGGTTTAGCTGCTTGTTTTTTCTCGATGTTCGGCTGCAGCTTGCCATTTCGAGCGTTGCAGGTAGCTCCAAACAAAAAGGCCGCCGGACTGAGGTCGCGGCGGCCTTTGGTGATTTCTGTGAAGAAAACTTTCCCGGCGTCAGAGCTTGTGGGCCATGCGCTGGCGCTTGGTTTCCAGATAGCGCCTGTTGTGGGCGCATGGCTCGGTGACGACCGGCACCTGCTCGATCACCTTGATGCCGTAGGCGCGCAAGGCTTCGATCTTGGCCGGGTTGTTCGTCAACAGCTTGATCTCCGGGAAACCGAGGTCAAACAGGATATCTGCTGCCAGCGTGTAATCGCGGGCGTCGATGGGCGCGCCGATCTGCACGTTGGCATCGACGGTGTCGACGCCTTTGTCCTGCAGAGCATACGCCTTGATCTTGTTGACAAGACCGATGCCCCTGCCCTCGTGAGAGGGGAGGTAGATTAGGATACCGTTCGGCGTATCGACGATCTTTTCCAATGCCGACTGGAGTTGCTTATAGCAATCGCAGCGCAGCGAATGAAAAATATCGCCCGTCACGCAGCCGGAGTGAACACGCACGAGCGGCGTCGCTGCGCTTTGTCCGTTGGTGGCCCGATTGATCAGCGCCATCGCCTGATCCTGCGGATCCTTACCCTGGTAGGCGCGCGCCTCAAGCTGAAGCTCGCGTCCCTGAAACTCGATCGGCAGGACGGTTTGCGCCGCCCAGTCGATGTCTAGAACAGCGGATTCGACCGCATTCGATCTCATTCTCATCTCCAACGGATGTGCGGAAACACCCTAACCTTTTCAGTCACTTCCAGTCCACGACCAAAGAGGTGGCTGTCTCGATAGAGCGTTCATTAAACGCCACAACCGCCCTATTGGTTTCATTGCCTCAGGATTGGGTCAGCAACGTGACAGGCACCTGCGACTTTAACGCCCTCAACGCAGGAGCATGACTCCGACCTTCAGACCGCTGCATGTAACCTATGATCACGATGTGGCGAGTGGTGAACCCTTGGCCAACTGAGATGAACGCCAGATGACTGAAACTCACCGCCAACGGGAATCGGAGACAATCCGGATGCTTTGTTGCGGTGCAGCATCGATCATATGGGTAACTGCGGCCGTTCAACAAGAGTTCAGTCGTCGCAGGGGAGTCCAACAGCTATGCAAGCGGAAGATATTTGCAGGCGCTAAAACAATGAATGGAAAGCCCAAAGCGTTGATGGCGGGGCAGCGACAGGGCCAGCCAATCCTGCTCGCTGCGGCTATTCTGCTTGGTTTTCTGACCGTGCAAGCGGGGCAGTTCGTCGATGGCGGTCAGCGTCTCGAATTCGCGGCGGCGAGCCTCGCGCATGGGGCAATCTATTTAGCCGCAGTCGTCGCCGTGCTGCGCTGGCCTGGGGGTCGTTGCTCCCTTGGCGTCATTCTCCTCACTGCCGTCGCCCTGAGACTCATGTCCATTGGGGCGCCGCCCTATCTGTCTTCGGATGTTTTCCGTTATGTCTGGGACGGTCGGCTCGGCTGGGAGGGGATCAGTCCCTACCTCTACGTTCCCGCCGATAACGAACTCATCCGGTTCAGGGATACGGCGATCTACCCCTACATCAATCAGAAGGAACACGCGGTCACGATCTACCCGCCGGTGGCGCAGTGGACCTTCATGACCGGGGTAGCGATCCAGGACGGCGTCGCGGGGATGAAGGCGGTCATGGCGCTTTTCGAGGCGGTCACGGTTGTCGCCCTGATCGGTTGGCTGCGCGCGGAGGGCCTGCCGGCGTCGCGGGTCCTCATTTACGCTTGGCATCCATTGCCGATCTGGGAGTTCTCCAGTCAGGCTCATCTCGACGCAGCGGCAACCGCGTTGCTGGCCCTTGGAATCTGGGCGGCAGTGCAAAAGCGGCAGGGGTTAACGGGAGCACTCTTCGCCTGCGCCGCGCTCATCAAATATTTCCCGGTGGTCCTGCTGCCGGCGCTGTGGCGGAGGTGGGACTGGAAACTTCCAGCCGCACTCGTGGCGACGATGGCCGCCCTCTACCTGCCCTACGCCGGGGAAGCCGGCTCGGACGTGTTCGGATTCCTCGGCCAGCACCTCGGGAACGAAGGCTACAAGGCCGGCTACGGCTTTCACGCAGTCTGGTTGTTGCGGGATTTCAAAATCGCCGATCCGCCAGGATGGCTCTATATCGCGTTTGCGCTTGCCGCGATTTTCGCGATTGCCTTGTGGGCCGTTTTCGGACGAGGGAAGGCGGAGTTCCGGCCGGAGCGGCTGACACTGCTGGGGGCGGCGTTCGTGTTCCTCACCTCGCCGCATTACCCATGGTACTTCGGCTTCCTGTGTGCGCTTGCGGTGCGCTACCCGCACCCTGCACTCC
Organism: Alphaproteobacteria bacterium; assembly: GCA_018830445.1. GTDB lineage: Bacteria > Pseudomonadota > Alphaproteobacteria > Rhizobiales > Hyphomicrobiaceae > Filomicrobium. The sequence continues at coordinate 17,453 of JAHJSN010000096.1, forward strand.
TGACGATGACGGTGACGAGCGTCGTCTTGTATCTCAATCGTGTCGGCGGCCACACCTGGACCGACCTTTACGGGCTTGTCTATGTGCTGCCGCTGGTTGTATGGGCGGTATGGGAGGCTGCCATCCGCGTTTATCCAGCCGCATCCCGGCTCAACCAACTCTGGTTGCGGCCGGATATGGCGCAAACGAAGCTTTGAGGCTTGCGCGCATGCGGCTAGTGTTCCGACTCTGACATATGGTTCCCTGCCGGGAACCTGAATGTCAGCCCGGAACACTAGGCAACCTTTTGATTGTGTTCTGGATTCACAAACATTTGACGACCTCCACCCGGGAATCAAATGTTTGATCCAGAA
>JAHJSN010000097.1 GCA_018830445.1 Alphaproteobacteria bacterium
ACTAGTGTTCCGACTCTGACATATGGTTCCCTGCCGGGAACCTGAATGTCAGCCCGGAACAATGTCAGCCCGGAACACTTGGCAACCTTTTGATTGTGTTCTGGATTCACAAACATTTGACGACCTCCACCCGGGAATCAAATGTTTGATCCAGAACACTAGAGCCCCACGGCGCTGCGGTTTGCATCGCCATTATAGGCCGATGCTGGAATGGTTTTGCGGCAGCATGCCGTCCATCTGTGTCTTGATGATCACGGTTCAAAAAATTACGTGCACGACCACACCAAATTCCCTGTTTGCCAATACTCAATCATTCTTGCTGCGGGCATTAACGAATGCTTCACACTTAGGCATTCGCAGAGAAATGATTCGGTACCGAACAAGAACCCACGGGGAATACAATGAACTTGAAAGCTGTAATTGCCGGTTCTGCTCTGTCGCTTGCAATGGCACTTGGCGGTTGCGCCAGCGACGGCAGCCTCGCCCTCAGCACTGGCTCGATCAACGAGGACAGCCAGCAGCAGGCCAAGGCCCAGCGCATTGATCCGGCTTGCGTCGCTCTGATGGCGAAGATCGACGAACTCCGCAAGGAGGGGACACCAGAGCGCCTCGCCAAGGTCGCCGCCGGCAAGGGCAAGACCGCGAGCGTGAAACGCGACGCTCTCGCCCGCATGACGGAACTCGACACCGCAAATTCCGAATTCCAGCAGAAGTGCTCCACGCTCGCATCGCCCGCGGCGAAGCCCGCTGCAATGACGGCAACCGCTGCCGCCGCTCAAGCCACACCGAAACCTGCTGCAGCCGCGCCGCAAGCCGCAGCCCCTGCCGCGACGGCGCAACAAACCGCCGCTGTAGCAAAGTCGACAGCTGAATCAGCGGCCATAGAAGCCGTTGCCGCTGCCCAATAGTTACGCATCCGCGCTGTCGCCAGGCGCCAGCCTGGCGCCCGTCGTCGATCCACTGCGGCATCGTTGCCACACCTTCGCCACGCCCGCTTGCGTAGCTCGCAGACTTATGGTGTGTGACGGACAGAACGTTCGATTCTTTACCGGAGGGCATCGTGTTTTCAGCACGATCAACAGCGACGAAATCATTTCTGGTTGCCGCAGTCGCGGCGTCAGGGCTTTCACTTATTGGTTGCGCGGGCGGCAATGGTCCCGGCGCCCAGCCGCTGCCGCTCGGCTCATCATGCGGTTCGCTTCGTGCCGAACTCCGCCGCATGGATAATTCCGGCGTACCCTCCAAGGTCGAAGCAGTGAATGCCGGCCGCCGCGTCTCCGATCGCGACCGCCAACTCGCCAACCGCTATAACGAACTGCTCAACCAGTATCTCGGCGCGCGCTGCCACGCTTGAACTGGCCTCACTGGCGCAGCCAACATGTCCTGTCGTAACGGCGTAGCGATCGGTCGACGTACCATCAACGCAATTTGGGGCAGTTAGCCATGGATGCCAGAACACAGCAGATCGTCGTCTTCCTCCTGATCGGTCTTGTCGCCGGCTGGCTCGCATCTTTCATCGTCCAAGGCGGCGGCCTCATCCAGTATCTCGTGTCGGGCGTGATCGGCGCCTTCGTCGGCGGCTACCTGCTCGACCTTCTCGGCATCCGGCTCGGCATCAAGAACCCTTTACTGGCCCAGATCACCACCGCTACGATCGGCGCAATCGTCGTCGTAATTATCGCCCGCCTGATAGTCTGAAGGCGGCACAACGAGGGCCGAAGCATGGATCAGGTCATCGCCTATCTAGAGAACCCTTGGGTGATCATGGCCATCAACGGCCTGATCGCGGGCTGGCTCGCAGGTAAACTGGTCGGCGGCGGAGGCATCATCCGCAACCTGATCGTCGGTGTCATCGGCGCTATCATCGGCGGCAGCCTCGTGCAGACGGGACTTCTGCAACTGCCTTTCGACCTCGGAACCTGGGGTAATCAGATCGTCGTTTCGACGATTGGCGCCGTCATAATCGTCTTGATTGCGCGCTTCATCGCCCGATAGCCGCTGGAAAGTTCAGACCATTCGCCCTGTTGAACTGGAGCCGGTTTTAGCTAACTACTAGTGTTCCGTAAGGCTCCGACACTTGGTTCCCGTTGCAGCACACTATCGACCAAGTGTCGGAGCCATAAGGAACACGAGCAAAACTATGATTCTAGTGTAGCTTTTGCACCGAACGTTTGGCATCGAGCCAAGCCGCAAGTGGGGACCAAACGTCAGGTGCGC
>JAHJSN010000098.1 GCA_018830445.1 Alphaproteobacteria bacterium
GGTTCCCTGCCGGGAACCTGAATGTCAGCCCGGAACACTCAGCCCAGAAGACTAGGCAACCTTTTGATTGTGTTCTGGATTCACAAACATTTGACGACCTACACCCGGGAATCAAATGTTTGATCCAGAACACTAGCGCCGACATGTCGAAATCAAGCTGACCTGTCAACAAAAATTCCGAATAACAGCTCAAATTTCTAATTAAATTAATTTTTAGACCCACTCCACGAAATCATATGCTTTTTCAGCCAGGTCGTCTGGCGCTTTATGTATTGCCGCGTCATCACCTTGCCGCGCACGACGGCGTCCTCCAACGTCGCTTCGCCTTTCAGATGGCTCAGCAACGGCGCCACCCCCAGAGCACGCATGGCTGGGAGATCGGAATCGAGTTGCATCGCCTGCAATTGTTCCACTTCGCCCAGCGCCCCCTCTGCGATCATAGTGTCGAACCGCGTATCGGCCCGCTCATGCAGCGTTGCACGTTCCGGCAGCATGACGATGCCCTCGAACGACCCCGGCGCCAGCAGCGGTTGCCCCGGCGCTTCCTGGAATTCCGCCAGCGGGCGCCCGGTCGAATCGATGACTTCCAGCGCCCGGATGATGCGCTGCGGATCGCTCGGACGGATTCCAGCGGCACTCAGCGGATCCCGCCGGGTAAGTTCCTCGTGCAGTTCATGCGGCGGTCGTAACCGTCCCTCCTCGCGCCAGAACTTGCGCACGTCCGCAGGAATGTCGGGGATCGGCGCCAGCCCCTCGGTCAGCGCCTTGAAGTATAGCCCCGTCCCGCCGACGATTATGGCGCGCTTGCCGAGCCCCTCGATCTCCTCCAGCGCCACCTTGACGTCATCGAGCCACCGCGCCACCGAATACCATTCCCGAGCGCCGACGTGGCCATAGAGGAAATGCCGGACGGCGATCTCATCCTCACGCGACGGCCGCGCGGTCAGTATCCTCAATTCACGGTAGACCTGCATCGAGTCGGCGTTGACGATCATCCCATCGAGTTCGTGCGCCAGCCTCAGCGCCTCGGCCGACTTGCCGCTGGCCGTCGGTCCTGCAATAAGAATTGCGCCCCTGCCAACCAATAAAACACCCCTTCGCTTCAATCCTGGCGGCGGCCCGCCCACCCTAAATGCGAGCCTGAATGCCTATGCCGGTGTCCTCAACCCAGGTGCTCGTTCTGACGACGCCCGAACTATCACCATGCCTCAATGCAACGCTCATCGATAGCATCACCCGCGCCCTCCCCAAAGACGCGATTGTTGCGAGCCGCTGGCTCTGCCCCGGGCAAGCCTGGGAACTGCGCTTCAACGCCGATGTCGACGCCGGTAAGGGTCTGCACCAGGAGGCCAAGACAAGTCTTGCAGACCGGCCCGTCGATGTGAACCTGCTCACCGATGAGGGACCAGACAGGCGCAAGAAACTTCTTGTCGCGGACATGGATTCGACAATCATCGAACAGGAATGCATCGACGAGATCGCCGACTTCGCCGGCGTCCGCGCCAAGGTTGCCGAGATCACTGAACGCGCCATGCGCGGCGAACTCGACTTCGCGGAAGCTCTGATCACCCGCGTTGCCTTGCTGAAGGGGCTTGACGAAGCAGTCCTTGAGGAAATCATCGAGCGCCGCCTCACCATCATGCCGGGAGCAACAACGCTGGTCAGAACGATGCAGGCGCACGGCGCACGCGCCAGTCTCGTTTCCGGCGGCTTCGGTTTCTTCACAAGTCGCATCGCCCAGCGCGTCGGCTTCGATACCGACCAGGCCAACCAGCTGGCCATCAGCGGCGGCCGCCTCACCGGCGCGGTCATCCCACCGATCCTCGGCCGCAACGCCAAGCGTGAGGCACTCATCGAACATGCGCGCCAACTCGGTATCGAGCTGAACGAGACGCTTGCCGTCGGCGACGGCGCGAACGACCTGGCGATGATCCGCGAAGCCGGCCTCGGCGTCGCCTACCGGGCCAAGCCAATTGTCGCGGCCGAAGCAAAAGCTGCAATCACCCATGGCAATTTGACAGCACTGCTCTATTTGCAAGGCTACGCACGCGACGAATTTGTCGAATAGCTCCTCACACGCTCCCGCCATCAACCCCGACGGGCCATATATGCTTGACATCCTGTTTCTACTGATAGGCTTCGCACTGCTGATTGCCGGTGGCGAATTGCTCGTTCGCGGCTCGGTGGCGGTCGCCGAACGCATCGGCGTCTCCCCGCTCATCATCGGCATCGTGCTCGTCGGTTTCGGCACCTCGATGCCCGAGCTCGTCATCAGCATCCAGGCATCGCTGGCCGGAAGCCCAGGCATCTCGATCGGCAACTTCGTCGGCTCCAACATCACCAACGTCCTGCTGATCGTCGGCTTCTCCGCGCTGCTGGCGCCGCTGACCGTCACCTCGCGGGCCTTGAAACGCGACGGCGGCGTCGTCATCGCGGCCTCACTGGCATTCCTCGGACTGGCGTTCGTCACGCCATTGAACCAGCCGATAGGCGCGCTGTTTCTAGGCGCCCTGGCCGCCTATCTCACCTTCGCCATTCGCCAGGAGCGCATCGCCCCGCACGAAGGCCACAGCGCAGCCTTCGAAATGTCGGCGGCCGAGGAGGAATTCCTGCGCAACGGCGACCACTGGGCGGCGCGCCGGTTGAAATGGAGCGCGCGGCTCGGTCACGTCCTGCCCTACCTCATGGCGCTCGGTGGATTGGCGGTCATCATTTTCGGCGGCCGGCTCCTGGTCGACGCGGCCGTCTCGCTTGCCAACCAGATTGGTGTTTCAGAAACCGTTATCGGCCTGACCATCGTCGCCGTCGGCACATCGCTGCCGGAACTCGTTACCTCTGTGGTCGCCGCCCGCCGCGGCCATTCGGATGTCGCGATCGGCAACGTGCTCGGTTCATGCATCTATAACATTCTCGGGATCGGCGGCACCGTCGGCCTGCTCGCACCGACCGCCGTCCCGACGGAAATCATCCACTACGACAACTTCGTCATGGCAGGTAGCGCCATCGCACTCATCGTCTTTTCGGCAACCGGCGGCCACATCAGCCGGCTTGAGGGCGCGGTCTTCCTCACCGCCTACGTCCTCTACATCTATTCCCTCTGGCCGCATTGATCGATGGATCGAGGATCGTCTCACTCCCCCGGAACATCCACCCGGTCCCAGCCCACCGGCAGTGCGCCAGTCCGTTCGGCTTCCTCCAGCGCATTGGCCAGTTGCTCGCGCGCTTTCTCCGCCTGCCGCTGACGGTTCCACAGGCTGGCGTAAAGCCCATCCCTGGCAATCAGTTCGGCATGCGTACCCTGCTCGGCGACCCGCCCGTTCTCAAGCACGAGAATGCTGTCGGCATGCACGATAGTTGACAGCCGGTGCGCGATGACCAGCGTCGTGCGCCCACGCGAAACCTTGTCGAGGGCGTCCTGGATTTCCTTTTCGGTATGGCTGTCGAGCGCGCTCGTCGCTTCATCCAGCATCAGGATCGGCGGCGCCTTCAGGATCGTCCGCGCGATCGCGACGCGCTGCTTCTCGCCGCCGGAGAGTTTCAGGCCGCGCTCGCCGACCATCGTCTGGTAGCCTTGCGGCATCCCGATGATGAAATCGTGGATCTGCGCCAGCTTGGCGGCGGCTATGATTTCCTCTTCGCTGGCATCCGGCCGACCGTACTGGATATTGTAGTGGATCGTATCGTTGAACAGGACGGTATCCTGCGGCACCACGCCAATCGCCGCGCGCAGAGACTTCTGCGTGACGTCGCGGATATCCTGTCCGTCTATTTTGACGCTGCCCGAATCGATGTCGTAGAAGCGGAACAGGATACGCGAGATGGTCGACTTACCCGCCCCCGAAGGCCCGACGATCGCCACCATCTTGCCGGCGGGAACGTCGAAGGAAACGTCCTTCAGGATCGGCCTGTCTTCATCGTAGGAAAAGCAGACCTTCTCGAACTCGATGCGCCCCTCGGGAACCAAGAGCGCCTTCGCGTTCGGCCTGTCGACCACCTCGGCATCCTGCCCCAGCAGGGCGAACATGACTTCGATGTCGACGAGCCCCTGTTTGATCTCGCGGTAGACCATCCCCATGAAGTTGAGCGGCATCCAAAGCTGGATCATCATTGTGTTGATCATGACGAAGTCACCGATGGTATGCGTGCCGGCGGCCACGCCTTGCGCCGCCAGCCACATCATCGCCAGCATGCCGGCGGTGAAAACCGCTGCCTGCCCGGAGTTCAGCACCGCCAGCGAATAATAGGTCCGGATCGCTGCCCCTTCATAGCGTTGCATCGCCTTGTCGAAGCGCCGCGATTCGACGTCCTCGTTTCCGAAATACTTGACCGTTTCGAAATTGAGCAGGCTGTCGATTGCTTTCGTGTTGGCGTCGGTGTCGCTGTCGTTCATCTCGCGCCGGATGCCGATCCTCCATTCGGACGCCTTGAATGTGAACCACAAATAGATCGCTACAGTCGCGATCACGATCGCCACATAGGTCAGGTCGAAGAAGTACAGCAGCACCGCGCAGATCAGCACGAGTTCGATGATCGTCGGCACCACGTTGAGGATGCCCATCCGGATGATGAGTTCGATAGCCCTGGCGCTGCGCTCCAGCACGCGCGACAGTCCACCGGTCCGCCGTTCCAGGTGGAAGCGCAGACTGAGCTTGTGCAGATGCTCGAACGTTCGCGTATTGAGCTGGCGCACCGCGTTCTGTCCGACCTTGGTGAACAGAACGTCTCGGATCTGGTTGAAGACTATCGACATCAGCCGGGCGCTGCCGTAAGCGACGATCAGCATCGTAACCCCGGCCGACAGCATCACCGCTCCGCTCGCCGGTTCCGCCCCGGTCAGCGCCGTCAGCGCATCGGTCGCCATCTTGAAGGCGACCGGCACCGACACCGTGATGATCTTCGCAGCAAGCAGGATGGCGAAAGCCAGCACGACGTTGCGCCTGAGATCGGGCCGGCCCTGCGGCCACACGAACGGCAAAAGCCCCTTGAAGACCGTCCAATGGTCCTCGCGGGCACCAAGCAGTTCGGCATTTATCTTGGGCCGGCGCCCCATTCCACTGCCGTGAGCCAACTTACAAACCTTCTGTTCGGAAAAACCATGTCATGTCACAGGTGGACGCTGGCACCTCGCCAGTCAACACGCGGACACGTTCTGACGCGGTCAGAGCCGCGGCAACCAGACGCGCTGGCAGGGATAGATCATCCTGGGATTGCGGAGCTTGCGGCGATTGGCCTTGTAGATCCGCCGGTAGTTTTCACCGGTGCGGTAATGCCGCCATGAGATTTGCCATAGGGTATCCCCCCTCGCGACGACGTAGGTGCCCGGCACCTGGATCGTTTGCCCGGCGCGGCTGTCCTTGCAGCCCGTGTCGATCGGCACGGACCACTGCCGCCAACCCGCCAGACGTGCGGCGGAATCTTCTTCCAGCGAGGCTGCCGAAACGTCCTTGAGGGAACCGCGGCGCCTGACTTCCGGCCCGCCCAAACCGTTTGCGGAGCGAAACGTTTCACCGCGACCTGCCCGCTGCGTTGGCAACGACGGCGCGCCAACCCTGCCCTTTTCCGTGACTGACCCGTCCGCGACCGCCCTGTCCGCGACCGCCCTGTCCGCGACCGCCCTGTCGGCGCTTACCTGATCGCGGTCGATCCGCGCGGCGGCCTGACTTTCGCGGTCTTCGCCGTCCATGGCGGCAACCCCGCGCCGGCGATCCGGTTTCGCGTCGGGCAGGGCGATGCTTTTATTCTTCTCATCCTCGCCACCCGTCGCCGGCTTCTGGGTCGTCCTCCCGAAACCTGCCTCGTCAGCAAGCCGGGCAACCCTGTCGGCACGTTCGCTCTTGGCCGCGATCCGCGCACTTCGCCGGCCGGCTTCTGCTGCCTGGTCGCGCGCAATCCTGAGCCGCCGCTCCGCGTCTTCGCGCAGCTGCCGTTCCGCTGCCAGCCGCTCGTCCTCGGCAGCTTCGCGCGCCACCCGTTCGCTTTCGAGCCGGGCCAGACGCTCGCGCTCGGCTTCGGCCTCGGCTTGCCTCAAGCGCTTTTCTTCCTCGGCGCGGGCTCGCGCGGCCTCCTCCTCGGCGAGTACCGCCTCAAGCCTGCGCGCCGCTTCGGCCTTGCGTTCTTCATCGTCCCGCAAGCGCTCGGCCGCGTGGCGTTCCTCCTCACGGGACTGGGCTTCGAGGCGCGCAGCCTCCATCCGGGCAGCATGTTCGGCGCGACGCGTCTCGGCCTCCCGCGCGGCCAGCAACTCATCGAGCCGCCGCTGGCGTTCGATGGCCTGCTGCCGCGAAGCTTCCTCTTGCTCACGGCGTATATCCGCCTGCCGTTGCTGTTCGCCATCAGGCCGCGCCTCGGCCGCACGTTGGTCTTCCACCACCTGCCGCGCAACCTCTTGCGCCTGCCGGTCGAGCGCCCCTTGCCGCTCACCATCGCGCTGCTCGGGTTGCGACGCGCGCCGGTCCTCGCGGCCCCCTTCGACTTGTGCCGTCTCTTGGCGCTCTGCCTGCCGCTCGCCGCCTCGCGACAAGTCGACAACGATCTCATCGTGATAGGTTCGGTTGGCGTCGCGAAGCCACACTTCCACCCGGTTCGCCAATGTACTGAAATCAGGCAGCGCGGGCCGCCGCGGCAGATCCTTGCTGTCTCCGCCCGGACGCCCGGGCACCGGAACGTTTTCAGCCGTCAAAGAAGGTTGCCGCGGACCTTTCTTTGCGAGTTCTGGCACGACGTAGTCGTAGTAGTCGCGCGAGGATTGCGACAGCCAGTCCGTGACAGGCGCTAATGGATCGGGGCTGGAAACGGCATCCTTGCGCCGGTCGCCTGCATCATTTTCCGACCCGTCCCTGCCAGCCTGGGCGGATTTCGGCGGCTGCTCTTCGACGCTCTGCTTCTGCGTAAACGTGTCGAACTCCCGGCTGGCTTCGCGCGCCAGCCGCTCGGCATAGTCACGCACTGCCGTATCGTCCAGCGGCTCTACCCGGTTGGCGAGGCTGTCGTCGAACGCGACGATCTCAGCACCCCGCGCGCCCTCGGGAATCGAAATTCGAACCTCCTGCCCCTCTGTGGTCCCGCCGTTTTCGCTGACCTGCTGCTCAATCAAAAGCCGAAGCCGGTGGTCGCCCGGGCCCAGGGCAGGTGCCGTTATGTTCCAATTCCCGTCCGCATCGACACTGGCAATGCCAAGAATTCTACCGTTCAGCTCCACAGTGACATCACGCCCCGCCGGACCACTCCCGTTAAATCGCGCCGTGCGTCCCGGTTCGATCGTAATTCTGGAAAACCGGGGCCGTTCGATCCTGAAATCGCTCGTCGCCGAGGTCACGGCGCCATCGCGTCCCTGAGCTTCCGCGGCCCCCCCGCCAACGAAAGTTCGAACCAGTTCGATCAAGATCTTTGGAGTTGCCGCACCTCCCCCTCCCCCAACACCGTTGCCTGCCGCTCCAAGCCCAGCCGTCTGCCAGCCATCGGTCCATCGCGCAGCCGGGCGCGAAGCCGACAACCAACTGGCCGCCACCGCTGCGAGCACCAGAAGCGCTGCGGGGATGAAACCACCCCTCATGAACCAAAGCCTCCTTGCACCACTCGATGATGTCCCGTGCTTGGCAAGCCGGACGTCGGCACGGAATAGTTCGTTTACGGCGAGACTTGCCGCATTTCACGCCAAACTGCCTCGGAGCTTAACCACGAAAAAGCCAGCAAGCCAATGAAACACCGACAAGAATATCGCATGCAACGGGACCTGCGTTAACCGTCTGCGAAAAGTCAAACTTTGACTTCACGCTGTTGAAACACCATCTCATTCGGCCATTCGTCATCGTCAAGCCGAAGTGATGTAGGATGCCCAGTGGATTTTGCGGCAGGCGATGGGCGCCAACCGCACCGAAGACCGAAAAGCGATATTCGAATTATGAACGATCACACACTTGAACACCTCGAACCGACTGAAATTGAAATGAATTCCCCGACTGCCGGCCTGCACGCCATCTGCGTCTATTGCGGTTCCGGCCCCGGTACCCATCCCGCCTATATGACGGCCGCCCGCACCCTGGGAAACAGCCTCGCCAAATCGAACATCGGCCTCGTTTACGGCGGCGGCGGCATGGGGCTGATGGGCGAAGTCGCCCGCTCGACCATCGCCGCCGGCGGCAAAGTCACTGGTATTATTCCCGACTTCCTGTCCGAACGCGAACATATGTTGACGGAAGTCCAGGAGCTGATTGTCACCGCCGACATGCATGAACGCAAACGCCTCATGTTCGAGCGCTCCGATGCCTTCGTCGCACTGCCCGGCGGCGTTGGCACCCTGGAGGAACTCGTCGAGCAACTCACCTGGTCGCAGCTCGGCCAGCACCGCAAACCGATCGTGCTCGCCAACATCAACGGCTTCTGGGATCCCTTCCTGGAACTGTTGCGCCACATGCGCACCCAGCAGTTCATCCGAAACGGCATCGACGTTCAGTTCAACGTCGTCACCGCCGCTGAAGCCATCGTTCCTGCAGCGATCGCCGCGTGCGCGGTAACCGGAGCGCCCCCCCCGGACGAAGCAACCCTGGCGAAGTTCTGATCACTGTTGCCTGCCCCCGCGCGACAAACAAACCTGGCGCGCTGCTTTTTTTGGCCGCAACTTTGGCCTTAAATTCGGCTCATGCGAAAAAGCCGGGGCGGTGGCGTATTGCAGTTGCCAGCCCATTCACCGATTGCCAAACAACTCAATGAGCCGCTGCCGAGCAACTTCGGTAATCAAGGACTTGGAAAAAGAGGCCGGACTCCAGTGCAACCGCTCCTCGACGCCGAACGCCTTCGCGAGCATCGCCAACGTAACATCATGCATTCGATCCTGCTGATCGGCGGTATCGGTGCAATCCTGGCCGTCGCCACGACGCTGCTGTGGGGCATCGCCGGCATCGCCGTCTCGCTGATCGGTGTGGGATTGCTCGTACTTTTCGCCCCAAGCGTCCCCGCCGCGGCCGTGATGCGTCTCTATAGCGCGCGCAAGGTCGAACCCGGAAGTGACCAGCTCAGCCGGGTCGTCGACGAGTTGGCGCAACGTGCCGAACTTCCTGCCCGGCCGGGCCTCTACGTGATCCCGAGCGCAACTTTGAACGCTTTCGCGACCGGCAACCCGCAGAACGCATCGATCGCCGTGACCGAGGGGCTCCTGCGCCGCCTCACCATGCGCGAGATTGCCACCGTGATCGCGCACGAGATGAGCCACATCCGCAACAACGACCTCTGGCTCATGAACCTCGCCGACGTCATGACCCGATTGGTCCAGTCGCTCTCCTATGTTGCACTGGCACTCGCAATCATGAACGTATTCGGCATGCTGACCGGCGAGGCGCCCATCTCCTGGTGGGCGGTCCTGGCGCTCTACGTCGCGCCGGCATTCTCGAGCCTGCTCCAACTCGGACTGTCGCGCGCCCGCGAATTCGACGCCGACCTCGAAGCCGCCATGCTGACCGGCGATCCCATGGGCCTTGCGTCCGCACTGAGCCGGCTGGAACACTACCAGGGCCAGTTCTGGGAAGATCTCGTCTACCCGGTCCCCGCCCGCCGCGTACCGCAGCCCTCCTTGCTGCGGACGCATCCTGCCACTGAAGAACGCATCGACCGTCTTCGCGAACTCGCAGGTAGCCCGAGCCTGCCTCAGATCGTGGTGCGCGACGAACCCATGGTTTCGATGCTCGGGCTCGGTCCGATTGAAATGCGCCCACGCTACCGTTTCCCCGGGCTTTGGTACTGATGATCGGCCTGACTCCGGCTTCCTGTCACGGAGCCGGACCGGCGCCATTCACGCTTTCCAACGTTCATGGCACCAATGCCCTTGCTAAAGGGCCGCCGCCTCGCGTATCAGCCCCGCCATGACCGACAATGCCGCAAATTCCGACAGTCCAGCCGCCGGTGTCGCCACGAAAACCGCGGCCGACGAACTCGTCGCCGGTATCCTGAAACGCGACCGCCGCACCATCGCCAAGGCCGTCACCGTCCTCGAAAGCCTTTCGACCGAGGCACCCGATTTGTTGCAGAGCCTCCAGCCGCACCTCGGCAACGCCATCGTGGTCGGCCTCACCGGACCGCCCGGCGCCGGAAAATCCACCCTGGTCAACGCCCTGATCCGCGACCTGCGCAAGGATCATCTGCGCATCGGCGTTATTGCGGTCGATCCGTCGAGCCCGATTTCAGGAGGTGCAATCCTCGGCGATCGCATTCGCATGACCGCCGCCCTCGATGACGACGGCGTCTTCGTCCGCTCGCTGTCAAGCCGCGGCTACCTCGGCGGCCTGTCGCCCGCAGCCGTACGCATCATCGACGCCCTCGACGCGGCCGCTTTCGATCTGATCTTGCTTGAGACAGTCGGTGCGGGCCAGAACGAGATCGACGTCGCCGAAGTCGCCGACATCCGCATCGTCGCCTCTGCCCCCGGCCTCGGAGACGACATCCAGGCGATGAAGTCAGGCTTGCTCGAAATTGCCGACATCCTCGTCGTCAACAAGGCCGATCGCGAAGGTGCTGAACGAACCCTGCAGCAGCTCAAGGGAGCGCTGTCGATCCGCTCCGGCCGGCAAAGTCGCGTCCCGGTTGTGAAAACCAGCGCACTCAACGGCGAAGGAATTGCAGAGCTGATTGCCGCGATTCAATCCGAAAGCGCCAAGGTTCGCGCCATTGACCCGCTTGAACGCCGCCGCCGCCGCGCTCGCTACCTGATCGCCCGCGCCGCAGCCGACTTGGTTGCCGAACGGATCAAATCCGGCGGCACGGGTTTAATCGGGAAGCTTGCCGACGAGGTTCTCAGCGGAAAATCAAGTCCTTCGGCTGCGGCGCTAAGAATTCTTGACGCCTGAAATCAAGGCTCCGAACCGGTCGCGAACGATGTTTTGGCGAAACAACCCTTGCAGCCAAATGTGCCAAGGTCTATGTAAAGGCCGTCGATTTTGGCCGGACGACAGGGCCGCTACGCCTTCGAAACTGCTAGGCGCACGTTCAGTACTCTACCCAAACTCGAGAATTCGAGGCCAGATTTGCGCTTCAAGCGCTGAAATTGGCTTCACGCCAACGCAATCGAAAAGGCATGCAGATTATGCAGAACGGAACCGTAAAATTCTACAATGAGCAAAAGGGCTATGGCTTTATCGCTCCAGATGGCGGCGACAAGGACGTCTTCGTCCATGCAACCGCACTTGAGCGCGCCGGGATCCGCGGTCTCGCGGAAGGCCAGAAAGTCGCCTTCGACACCGAAGTCGACCGCCGCTCGGGCAAGTCGGCCGTCAATAACATCGAACTCCTCTGAGTTCGTTGCTGACGCGGCTTCGGGCAGCAGGCAGCAGCTCGTAGAATTTGCGACAAAACGAAACCCGCTCCCCGGCTCACCGGTGGGGCGGGTTTTTTTGTTATCGTATCAGGGCCGGCCTATGCCACGTGCGCACTCGCCGCCGCCCCGTCCTTCATCAGCTTGTAGTTGATCGAATCGACCAGTGCCTCGAAACTTGCATCGATGATGTTCGGCGAAACCCCGACGGTCAACCAGCGGTCGCCTGTAGCCTTGTCGTGGCTTTCGACCAGTACGCGCGTCACCGCTTCCGTGCCGCCGCCGGCCGTCAGGATGCGCACCTTGTAGTCGACCAGTTCGACATCCTTGATGTGATCCTGATATCGCCCCAGATCCTTGCGCAAAGCTGAATCGAGCGCATTGACCGGACCGTTGCCTTCGGAGACCGACCACAGCGGCTCTTCGTCACCATTGATGAAGACCTTCACTGTGGCTTCCGAAACGGTCACGAGATCGCCCCGGGCGTTGTGACGCCGCTCCACCATCACCCGGAATGAATCGATCGAGAAGTAACGCGGAACCTCGCCCAGTTCGCGGCGCGCCAGCAGCTCGAACGAAGCGTCAGCCGATTCATACGAATAGCCCTGCGCCTCGCGCTGCTTGACGGCTTCAAGCAGAACCGGAATGCGCTGATCGTCCTTGTCGACCTGGATGCCGAGGCGCGCCAGTTCGGCAACGATATTCGAACGCCCTCCTTGATCGGAAACCAGCAGCCGGCGCTTGTTGCCGACCGCTTCCGGCGGTACATGTTCATAGGTCTCCGGATCCTTCAGGATCGCGGAAGCGTGGATACCCGCTTTGGTCGCGAACGCGCTTTCCCCGACGTAGGGTGCATGCCGGTAGGGCGACTGGTTGACGACCTCGTCGAGGACCCGCGAGGCGTGCGTCAGCATCCTGAGCCGTTCCGGCGTGACGCCGGTATCGAACCTGTCGGCATATTCGCTCTTCAACAGCAGCGTCGGGATGATCGACGTCATGTTGGCATTGCCGCAACGCTCCCCCAGCCCGTTCAGCGTGCCCTGGATCTGCCGGCACCCCGCCCGCACCGCGATCAGCGTATTGGCGACCGCGTTTTCAGTATCGTTATGAGTGTGGATGCCAAGATGGCTTCCCGGAATGATTTCCGCCACCTCCTTGACGATGCGCTCGACCTCGTGCGGCAGCGTTCCCCCGTTGGTGTCGCACAACACCACCCAGCGCGCCCCCGCCTCATAGGCAGCCAGCAGCACGGCACGTGCATACTCGCGGTTGGCCTTGTAGCCGTCGAAGAAGTGTTCCGCATCGAGCATGGCTTCGCGGCCGGACTGCACCACCGCCGCGATCGATTCACGGATCGCCACGAGATTTTCTTCGTTCGTACAGCCGAGCGCCACTCGGACGTGATAATCCCACGACTTGGCGACCAGACAGATGGCGTTGGCCCGCGATTGCAGCAACCCCTGGAATCCGGGGTCGTTATGAACCGAGCGGCCCGGCCGCTTGGTCATCCCGAACGCCGTGAATTTCGCATTTGCGTATGCGGGGTCGGCAGCAAAAAATTCCGTATCGGTCTGGTTGGCGCCCGGATAGCCGCCCTCGATGTAGTCGACACCCAGATCGTCGAGCACCTTTGCGATTCGGCGCTTATCGGCCAGCTTGAAATCGACACCCGTCGTCTGCGCCCCATCGCGCAGTGTCGTATCGAACAGATAGAGGCGTTCGCGGCTCATTGAGCGTCATCCTTGGCGGCAGGCGTAAACGTCTTGGTCATCGTCGTATTCATCAACCACTGGTCCTCGACCGGTACCGAGTTCCGGCTCTGTGCGACATAGCCGCGTTGCTCGAAAAAGATCTGCGCGCTGTCGCTTGCATCCACCGTCACGCCGGCCGAGCCCCGCCCCTTGGCAAGCCGCTCCAGCGCATCGAGAAGAGTCGACCCCACGCCATTCCCCGCAAGATGCGGATGAACATAGAGCATGTCGATAACACGGTTATCTTTTAATGAACCGAAGCCGTGATATTCACCATCAATTTCAACGACAAGCGTTGTCGCGTCGGCAAGACGCCGGGCAAACGATTCGCCATCCTCCACCACGCTTGCCCAGGCAGCGCGCTGATCTTCGTCATAGTCCTCCTGCGTAAGCTCCTCGACGGACTGCGCAAACAGCTCCCGCAACGCGTCCGTATCCTTCAACAGAAACGGCCGCAGCGGTATCCCCTGGCCCATTGCCTTCTCCTCGCCCGGCAGCGGCAGCCCACCCAACATTGGCAAGCGCCAGCTTCTGCTAGTGTTCCGACTCTGACATATGGTTCCCTGCCGGGAACCTGAAGGTCAGCCCGGAACACTAGGCAACCTTTTGATTGTGTTCTGGATTCACAAACATTTGACGACCTCCGCCCGGGAATCAAATGTTTGATCCAGAACACTAGTTATGGCGGCAGCGGACGCCTCGCCGGATCAATCGGCCGTGCCGCACGAACGTTGGTTAAATTCCACCGGCCGGCGGCAACATTTGCATGCGCCTGCCGCCGCCCCTTCTCATGAAGTCCTGCAAATTTCCCGGCGAAGACACAAGGGCTTCGCATGCCAGAGCCTGCAAACTATCGCGCCAGCTCCCATGTCGTCACGATGTCCCCCGATGCCGGATCCTTGGTATCCTTGAGCACGACCCCAAGCGCCGCCAATTCGTCCCTGATCCGGTCTGCCTCCGACCAGTTCTTGCCCTTCCGTGCTTCCAGCCGCGCAGCAATCAGCACCTCGACAGCCCCCGCATCGATGTCGCGGACTTCCCGGCCCGGATCGAGGTCTTCAAGCGTTTCATCACCATAGAGCCCCATGAATTGCAGCGTCGCCTTCAGTTCCGGGCGCTTTTCGGAATTGCGCTTGGCCGACTTCAGAAGCCCGTGCACGATCGAAAGTGCGCTCGGCGTATTGAGATCATCCGATAGCGCCGCCAGCACCTCGCCATTGGGTTCCCCCGAAGGCTCGACCCCGTGCAGCACGTCCGCCACCTCGAACATCGTCGCACGCGCCTGCTGCAGCCGCTCCACAGTCCAGTCGATCGGCTGGCGGTAGTGCGTCGCCAGCATCGCCCAGCGAACCACCCTGCCGTTCCACTGGCTGTTCCCGAAATCCTTTGTATCGAGCAGATCGTGGATCGTGATGAAGTTGCCGAGCGACTTTGACATCTTCTCGCCTTCGACCTGCAGGAAGCCGTTGTGCATCCACACGCGCGCCATGAGATCGGTGCCATGTGCGCATCGGCTCTGCGCGATCTCGTTTTCGTGGTGCGGGAAGGTCAGATCGATACCGCCGCCATGGATGTCGAACACCTGGCCGAGATGCTTGCCGGCCATTGCCGAGCACTCGATGTGCCAGCCCGGCCGACCGTCGCCCTCAATTCCGCATGGTGACGGCCACCCCGGCTCTGCCTGCTTGGAAGGCTTCCACAGCACGAAATCCATCGGCCCTTTCTTGTAGGGAGCCACCTCGACCCGCGCACCCGCCTCCATCTCTTCCAGGCTGCGGTTGGACAGGCGCCCGTAATCGGCCATGGATGCCACGTCGAACAGCACATGACCGTCCGCCACGTAGGCATGGCCTTTTGCAACGAGCTGCTCGCACAGCGCCTTCATTTCGTCGATGTGTTCCGTCGCACGCGGCTCAACCGTCGGCGGCAGCACGCCAAGCGCTGCGATGTCGGCATGGAACTGCTTTGCCGTACGCTCCGTCAATTCGCGGATCGATGAGCCTTCCTCGGCAGCCCGCGCGTTGATCTTGTCGTCGACATCGGTGATGTTGCGCACGTAGGTGACGTGATCGGCGCCGTAGGCATGGCACAAAAGCCGGTAGACGACGTCGAACACGATCACAGGACGGGCATTTCCGATATGCGCGTAATCGTAGACCGTCGGTCCACACACGTACATCCGCACATTCCTCGGGTCGATCGGTTCGAACGCCTCCTTCTTGCGCGTCAATGTATTGTAGAACGTGAGCGACATTGGTCCTCTTAGTCCTTCTCAATCGCCAAGCAGTCCGGCGTTCCTGACACCCCTTGAGCATCGCAACGGGACAGCCAACCGCTCGTGTTCCGGCCCCGACACTTGGTTCCCCTTGCAGCACGCTATCGACCAAGTGCCGGAGCCATAAGGAACACGAGCAAAGCTATGATTCTCGTGTCGCTTTTGCACCAAACGTTTGGCATCGAGCCAAGCCGCAAGTGGGGACCAAACATTAGGTGCGCACCACTAGTGTTCCGACTCTGACATATGGTTCCCTGCCGGGAACCTGAATGTCAGCCCGGAACACTGTCAGCCCGGAACACTTGGCAACCTTTTGATTGTGTTCTGGATTCACAAACATTTGACGACCTCCACCCGGGAATCAAATGTTTGATCCAGAACACTAGGTCCAAGGTTGCTCGCTGTAAGAATTGGACGCAAACTTGCCGGACGGCCGTGGTGGTTACCGCGGCCGTTTCGCGTTGAGAACTGGATGCGGTGGCGGCGGGAGATTTCATGCAACGGTCCGTATATCTGAAGCCGGTCGGCTTCATCGCGCACAAGAACGCCGGAGAGGACGGCGAAGGAGAGGTCTGGGGCGGCATACCTTTGGCCGGCGGGCCGCTGGCCTTCATGGGCCTCGAGATCGCAGAGCGGCAGGGGGCAGGTGTCAAACGGCGGATCTGCTCGCTGAGTGAGTTCTTCGAACGCGACTGGGGGCGCCAGACGCTGGCGGCAGCCGACATGTTCGAGGCGCTGCGCCAGCCGCGCGGGCGCATCGCCGGGCTGCCGATGGACCGGCCGCAGATCATGGGCATCGTCAATGTGACACCCGACAGCTTTTCCGACGGTGGAACTTTTGATGGCGTACAAGCGGCCGTCGACCACGCGTTGAAGCTGGAAGAAGAGGGCGCCACGATACTCGATATCGGCGGCGAGTCGACGCGGCCTGGGTCGGAGACGGTTCCGATCGAGGAGGAGTTGCGCAGGGTGCTGCCGGTCCTCGAAGCGTTGCGCCCCAGGACCGACGCTCTCATTTCGGTCGACACGCGCAAGGGGCAACTGATGCAGGCCGCCGCGGATGCTGGGGCTGATATTCTCAACGACGTTTCGGCGCTGACGTACGATCCCGACGCGATCCATATTGCCGCCGAGACGGGATTGCCGGTGATGCTGATGCATGCGCAGGGCGATCCAAAAACAATGAACGACGACCCGAAGTATTCCGACGTGGTGCTTGACGTATTCGATTTCCTGGAACGACGGGTGCATGCCTGCGCCGCCGCGGGGATCGCGCGCGACAAGCTGGTCGTCGATCCCGGCATCGGGTTCGGCAAGCTCCTCCAGCATAATGTCCAGGTGTTGTCGGCGATGAGCCTCTATCACGGGCTCGGCGTACCGGTGCTGCTCGGGGCCAGCCGCAAGAAGTTGATCGGCCAACTCTGCAACGTGGACGATGCGACGGCGCGCGTGCCTGGTTCGATTTCGGCAGCGCTGTCGTCGGTTGCGCAAGGCGTGCAGATCGTGCGGGTGCATGACGTCGCGGCAACCAGACAGGCGCTGTCGGTGTGGATGGCCGCGTTGATGGGAGACGAGGCTGCTGTATAGGCAGCAAGAGCGTTGCTATGGGGTTCGACAGGACTTTCGGGGGTTCCGGAATGGGGTTGCTGGCTCAGTAATCGCGGAACAGGGCCCGGTTTTTCCAGGGCTCGTCCGCCAGGGAGCCGGGCTGCGATTTGGGCGGCTTTGGCGGGGCGGGACGCGAAACCGTGCGCGGCCGCACTCGCCTCTTGATCTTCGATTCCTTGATTTCGGGTGCTGCGTAACCAGGCGCGACGCCGGGTTTTTTGACCGGGAGCAGCGGGGCCGGTTCGGCGGTGTCAAAAGTTACGCCGGCGACTTCTTCCGTCTTGATGGTGCGCATCAAGCGCCATCCTGCGACTTGCGGCGTTTTCGATGAGCGTGGGGTCTGCTGGCTGTTGTCGGCTGTCAGCGTCGACTGAGGCGGCAATGCTTGGAGGACTCGTACCGGCTTGGGTACGGCGGAAGCGCTTGCGGCCGGCAGAGATTTTAGTTCGCTTGCCGGGAGGGACGCGAATTCGTTGCGGGGGGGGGCGCTCTGGTGGTCCGCAAGGGTTGAGACGACCGCCGGTCCGATGAAGTCGAAGCGATCGGCGACCGGCCGGCTGGTGATCGGTTCGGCCGGAACGACCGAAGCGACCGGAAGGGAAATGGCCGAATCCCGAGGCTTTGACGCCGCCTGCGCTGACTGTGCTTGCCGGGGGGGCTCAGCAACTCCGGGCTGGACTTCAAGGGTGCGGTCTCCTGCGCCTATGGAGGATCGCTCTGGGTCGCTGCCGATCGCCGGGTCAGGGGAAGCGGATTGGCTGCTTTCGGCTACATTGCTGGCTGCGGTATCCGACTTTGCCGAGGCAGCAGCCGAGGGGGCATTTGACGCCGGTTTGATGCTTTCGCCCGGGGGCGGGTCGGGTACTTGGAGCCTGCAAGGTTCAGTGCAATTCTCGACGTGCGTTGAATGTTGTCTTGGGTTATCCGGAAGGGGTGTTTTCGTGGTCGATATGATGATGACAGCCGCGACCATCAGCCCGAGAGCGACCATGACGGTCTCGAAGCGCACGATGCCTCCCGGGGCTGGAATTCTCAAATCGTCTGGCACGGCAGCGGCTGCTCTCTTCCCGAAGCGGGCGTATGCGCCATTGGGCGCTGTTCGTGAAACTCTCGCAACGAACGGGCGGAACAGACTCAACGACTAGTGTTCCGACTCTGACATATGGTTCCCTGCAGGGAACCTGAATGTCAGCCCGGAACACTAGGCAACCTTTTGATTGTGTTCTGGATTCACAAACATTTGACGACCTCCACCCGGGAATCAAATGTTTGATCCAGAACACTAGGGAAACTAAAGACTACGACCAAAGCTGTGCAAGTAAAAATGATATTAAATCAAGCACAGCCCATGTAACTCATCGGCCATACGCTGCTCACAGCTGGACTTTCCGATCGGATACGCGCTGCTCGACGGCAGCGAGAACCGCGCTCCGAACGGTTTCGATGGACGCGTCGCCGCGGCGGACGTCGCGCGGGAGAATGATCTGCTGAGCTTTGGCCATCTCGCGCAGATTTTCAACATCGCCAATTTCGTTGAGGCGCGCAGCGAGGCCGTCGGCGCCTTCGCGCTTGTACACCGGCACGAGTCCGAAAACGAAGGGGTCGAACTTAGGTGTGGCCGTGCCCGGCTGGGGCGGCGGTTTGGTTTGCGTGGGCGGTGGCGACGCATCGACCGCGGGGGGAGATGCAAGTTTCTGGGGGTTCTGTGACCGTGCGGGCCTGCTCGGTTTTTCAGGTGCCGGTTGCGGTTCCGAAGTCCGGGCTTTCGAACGCAAATCCTTCGAGACGGGCCAAGCTTCCTTGCGGACCTGCAACGATGTGACGGCTGCCTTGGCTTCATCGGGGGTCAAACCGGCGTCGAAGAAATTATCCTTCGCGCGGCCGCTCAATTTGCGTGTCGTTGCTTTTCCGCTCGCCATCTTGTCGGTCTTTCACAGGTTTGGACGCGGATACTGTTCAGCGGTTGGCGTGCCGTAGCCTTGGAACTCCTCGGTCGACGCGGTCAGACGGGCACGTAGGTCGTCAATTCCCGATAGAGGGCGGCCATCGGCTCAAGTGCGGCTCCGTATTTTTCTTCGAGCGTCTGGCGCTCCGGCGACCAGAAGAAGGCGTTTGCCAGATCACCCGACATCGGCATCTGGGTGGCAAGCGTCGGATGGTCGGCGGCAATCGTGTCGATGAAAACCTGGTCCTGGCCGCCGGGGCGGACGTAGTTGGCCAGGCAGCGGTAGCGCCGCTCGTTGTGAGGCGTGGCGCGCAGCGCTTCAGGATCCTTACCTTCGATGATCATCGAAATCTTGTCGACGGCGAACTCGGAGACCGAGTCGGGGCGGAACGGCACGATGACCTGATCGGCGAGGCGAAGGGCTGCCTGGGTGGCATTCGAAATCCCCGGGGCGCAGTCGAGCACGATAAGGTCGGCCAACGGGGCAGCGAATTGGAATGCTCGCCTGAAGTGTTCCGCGCAGCGCGTCTTGGCCTGCCGGAAGGGGGCGTTGTGACGCGAATAATGAGATATCAGTTCGTCCTGCATGTCCTCGAACTGAAGCGAGCCCGGCAGCAGGTCGATGGTCGCGGGACGGCCGTCGTCGGTCTCGATGTCGCCGACGCCCTTCAACACGTAGTCGCCGATCGGGTTCTGCCCGTACATGCGGTCTTCGATGTAGGCGGCGACGTTGCGGGATGACTTCTGGGCCTGGATCCAGTCGGCGTTGCCGGTCAGGATCAGGGAAGAGTTCGACTGCGCGTCGAGGTCGATCAACAAAACGCGCTTGCCGCCCCACACCGCGAAGGCGTGAGCCAGCATGACCGAAATCGTCGACTTGCCAACTCCGCCCTTGCGGTTGGCGACGGCCAGAAAATACCCCATGACATCCTCAGTTCAAACGCGCTGCATCAACCAACAGTCGGTGCTCGTATCTGCCTAAAGCCCGGCATTGCGGCCATTCGACGTCGCAGCCCAAACGCAGTGGCCCTATCCCGATATGCGGTGATTCCCTGTGCCTATGCAGCCACTTGGAAAAATTGCTTGTGAGCGAACCTGTTGGCGCGCCGGCGTCCCTCGTCGGGTGCCGGGTAAATTCATACTTTGGGAGGAGGCGACGTTAGGTCAATCCTGCGCCGAAGACGGCTTAAATGGAATGGGATGTAACTTCCGCTTATCTTAATTGATGTGTGCTTTTCGGACAGTGGAGGCATATTCCCGCCGTATCCTCTTGGGTTTGGGGGAGCGCGCGGTGACCACCAAAGGTCTCGAAGGGGGGCTTCGGCAGACTTGACGGTCACCGCGCGCAACATCCATCTAGTCGTGCAGGCCATGTCAGCGATTCGCGCGGGCGACAGCCTGAGCAACCGACGACGATGGCCGGGGACGCATCATGGCTAGACGCTATTTCGGTACTGACGGCATTCGCGGGCTTGCCAACAAACATCCGATGACCTCCGAAGTTGCCCTGAAGGTCGGCATGGCCGCGGGCAAGGTTTTCCATACCGCGGACCATTCGCACAGACCGCGCGTCGTGATCGGCAAGGATACGCGCCTTTCGGGCTATATGCTGGAAGCCGCGCTGATGTCCGGCTTCACTTCCGTCGGAATGGATGTGTTCCTGCTCGGCCCGATGCCGACACCGGCGGTCGCAATGCTGACGCGATCGCTCAGGGCGGACCTTGGCGTGATGATCTCGGCCTCGCACAACAGGTTCGACGACAACGGGATCAAGCTGTTCGATCCGGATGGCTACAAGCTTTCCGATGAAATGGAACTCCGGATCGAGGAACTGATCGATGCGGATTCGGATACGCTGCTGGTTCGGGCGGACGAAATCGGGCGTGCCAAGCGCATCGAGAGCGCGCAGGAGCGCTACGTCGAGTACGCCAAGCGGACACTGCCGAGGAACCTGCGCTTCGATGGGCTTCGTATCGTCGTCGACTGTGCCAATGGAGCCGGCTACCGGGTCGCCCCGGATGTTCTGTGGGAATTGGGGGCGGAAGTCATCAAGATCGGCGTGGAGCCCGACGGGCGCAACATCAACCTCAAATGCGGATCTACCTCCCCTGAGGCGCTAATCGAGAAGGTGCGCGAGGTACGTGCCGACATCGGCGTGGCGCTCGACGGCGATGCCGACCGGGTGGTGATCGTCGACGAGAAGGGGCACATCATCGACGGCGACCAGTTGATGGCGGTGATCGCGGAGAGCTGGCTGCGGCGCGGCAAGCTTGCGGCCGGCGGTATCGTCGCGACGGTGATGTCGAACCTCGGTCTTGAGCGCTACCTCCAGGGACTCGGGTTGACGATGGCGCGCACGCCTGTCGGGGACCGCTACGTTGTCGAGCACATGCGCAGACACGGGTTCAACGTCGGTGGAGAACAGTCAGGCCATATCGTGTTGTCGGACTTCACGACGACGGGCGACGGACTGGTTTCAGCTTTGCAGGTGCTGGCGGTGGCGGTGGCAAGCCAACGTCCGGTGTCGGAGGTGTGCTCGCGCTTCACGCCGGTGCCGCAGATGCTGAAGAACGTTCGTTACGCCAGCGGCGAGCCGCTCAACGACAGCGGCGTCAAGCAGGCAATCGAGTCGGCCAAGGCGCAGCTCGGCAATTCCGGCCGGCTGGTGATTCGCGCTTCAGGAACCGAACCGGTGATCCGGGTGATGGCCGAGGGCGACGACGAAGGGCTCGTGGAGGCGGTTGTCGGCAGTATCTGCGAAGCGGTGAAATCGGCCGCCGCGCGCGCGGCATAAACCCAAAAACGCCTGTAAGACATGGAAACTGCGTGGCGAATCGGCCACGCCGGACGGGCCCGTTGTGGCATGGGGCGGTCATTCGTTTCATGCAAGGACGGCGATTAAGCCTCCTTTAAACCTTCCGGGCGAATACTCCCTTCAGCAAATCGTTTCGCGTTGCACGTCCTGTCGGCAGGTGGCCGACCGATCGATGAGGGGTATCATGATCAGGACCAGCAGCGCCCTCGCGTTGAGCGCTCTCGTGTTGTCCTGTTACACCGGCGGTGCCGGCGCAGCGGACATCTACGACAGCACCTATGGCGCGCGCATCAAGGATTCTTATGCATCCGAGGCGTGGGGGAATTCGCGGCCGACATTCTATCTGCGTCTCGACGGCTTGTATGGCGAGCATGACGCTCCGGTCATGGTGGAAGACGGCATCTACGATCTCAAGCATGAGCAGGTCGATGGCGCGTGGGGGATCGGCGGCGGCGTCGGCACCTATTTCACACCGAATCTTCGCGGCGACGTGACCGTCGAGCGGCGTTTTGAAACCGACGCATCGGGTGCTCTCCTGAACCGGGCCTCCGGGATCGGCGGCGTGCGCGAATTCGGACTCGAAAGCACGCTCGTCATGTTCAACGCCTATTACGATTTCGATTCACGCAGCCACTTCACGCCATATCTCGGTGTCGGGCTTGGATACATCTACAACGAAACGAAAGACGGGTCGGTGGCCTTGACCGGCGGCGGTACCGGCACGGTTGCGGGCGCCGGCAAAAGCGATGCGGCGGGGGCGTTGATGGCCGGAGTTTCGGTTGCCCTGCTGGACCGGGTCAAACTCGATGTCGGTTACCGGTTCCTCTACATGGGCGAAGCAACGACGGGGCCGGTTGTCGTCACGACTCCAGGCGGGGGACGTGTGGCCTCGCGGGATCCGACCGTCGAGGACCTCCATGCACACGAAGTGAAATTCGGCCTGCGCTACGACTGGAACTAACCAGCCGGTGGCCGTTCAGAATTGTGAAATGTCAGTCCAGGTGATGCCGGTCCGCAAGCTTCCGGTCCAGCCCCGCGGTAAAGAGAGAACGTGATCATGAAACTCAATCAAATCAGTCTTTCGCTCATGGTTGCGGCGTTCGCAGCGATCAGCGTGCCGGCATCTGCGGCGGATTGGAATTACGGCGCAGGCAGCATCAAGGACACCGGGCCGGTCGCCGTGCCTGTACCGGCACCGGTTCCGATTCCCGAATACTCGGCGCGCTATTATTTCCGCGTGGATGCCGGTATCGGCCTGGGCGATGGGCCGGAAGCCTCAGAGTCGGGCTACTACTACGGCGGCGACGCCAGTTACGGGCGCAGGGAATTGGGCGATGGGTGGCTGACTGAAGATTTCGATACGTTCGTGACGTTCGGGGTCGGCGTCGGCATGTATATCAGCGACAGGTTCCGCGTCGATGTCACGGCAGAAACCCGCTCCAGGGGCGAAGTCGAAATCGACGGGAATTATCGCTTTGAGACCGTGGAGCTCCACGGCGCCTGGGAGGATGTCTACGGTACCGTTCATGACAAGACCTCGGTCAGCGGCGGTATCTTCCTTCTCAACGGCTATTACGATTTCAACCGTGGTCCGCAGTCGCGCTTCACACCGTACGTCGGCGCCGGCATCGGGTTCGCCTGGAACGAACTGCGCCGGGTGCACGGCACTAGCGAAGCTTCATGGGATTGCGACGCCGGCGGTTGCAGGGCGCCACGCACTGTCCGCGACAGTCAGCACGTCACCGACAAAACGCACGACCTCTCGATTGCGGCGATGGCCAGCGTCGGTCTGGGCTACCGGATCAACGACTACATGCTGCTCGATATGAACTACCGCTACCTGTTCGTCGATTCGACCGATGCCGGTTTCAGCATCCGCGGCGAACAGTTCGGCGGGGATTCGAAGGTGTCGATCGGGGCGATGCACGAGCACCAGCTTCGGGCAGGTCTGCGCTTCGACGTGAATTGACCGACGGACAACACGCAATCGGGGCACGCGGACGGGCCCTGGAAGCAGAACGGCGGCGCTCGCAAGGGTGCCGCCGTTCGCGGTTCGTAAAATCGTGCTCGGCCGAACGTCGGCCTTGCTCGCGGCTTGGCTTTGAGCTAGCTGTTCAGGTGGGCCACCTCCCCCCAACGGGAGGCTTCTATCTGGAAGGATAGCCAAATGAACCACCCCACGAAGCCGGATGTGCGTCCGGCCAATCCGCACTTTTCTTCCGGTCCCTGCTCCAAGCACCCCGGCTGGAATCTCGAAAATCTCAATAGTGCGTTTCTTGGCCGCTCGCATCGTGCGACGGACGGCAAGGCGCGCCTGAAACTTGCCATCGACAAGACCCAGGCCCTGCTCGGGCTGCCGGCGGGCTACGTCTGCGGGATCATGCCGGGGTCGGATACCGGCGCGTTCGAAGCAGCAATGTGGAACCTGCTCGGGCCACGCGGCGTCGATGTGCTTGCCTGGGAAAGCTTCGGCTCGGTCTGGGTCGGCGATGCCATCAAGCAACTCAGAATTGAGAACGTGCGCGGGTTCGAAGCCGATTACGGATCGCTTCCGGATCTTTCCCGTGTGGACTTTTCCCGCGATGTGGTGTTCACCGCGAACGGGACGGCGGCCGGCGTCAAGGTTCCCGATTACGATTGGATACCGAATGACCGGGAAGGGCTGACGCTGCTCGATGCGACGTCGGCGGTGTTCGCGCAGCCGATCGATTGGGCGAAGGTCGACTGTCTTACGTTCTCCTGGCAGAAGGTGATGGGCGGGGAAGCTGCTCACGGCATGCTGATCCTGTCGCCGCGCGCGATCGAGCGGCTTGAAACCTACAGGCCGCCGTGGCCGTTGCCGAAGCTGTTCCGCCTGACGAAGGGCGGCAAGCTGATCGCGGAAATCTTCACCGGCGAGACGATCAACACACCTTCGATGCTGGCGCTGGAAGACTACCTCGATGCACTGTCATGGGCGGAAGCGATCGGCGGGCTGCCGGCGCTGCACGCCAGGGCAGATGCCAACGCAAAGATGCTGAATGACTGGGTCGACCGGACGGCATGGATCGACAATCTGGCTGTCGATCGGGCGACGCGTTCCAACACCGGCGTGTGCCTGAAGATCGTCGATCCCGACGTGGTCGGCCTCAATGCGGATGCACAGGCGGCGTTCGCCAAGAGTATCGTAGCGATGCTCGACAAGGAGGGTGTCGCCAAGGACATCGGCTCCTACAGGGATGCGCCAGCCGGCTTGCGCATCTGGTGCGGCTCGACGATCGAGACGAGCGATGTGGAAGCACTGCTGCCGTGGCTCGATTGGGCATTTGCTGAAGCGAAGTCAGCTCTGGCAAAAGCCGCCTGAGGGCGGGAGCCCATTTTCATCGACGCAATTCTCGATTCCGACCGGCCAGCCCTCGTGTTCCGGCTCTGATATTTGCCCCACCCGTGCGGCAAGGCTCAGAGCGAATGTGCTAACCAATTGGAACACTAGCAGCAATTGGTGCGCGGGCGGTCGTACAGGCTTGAAAGGACTTTAACATGACGACGCCAAAGGTTCTCATTTCCGATGAGTTGTCGGACAGCGCGGTACAGATCCTCAAAGACCGCGGCATCGATGTCACATTCGAACCGAAGCTGGGAAAGGACAAGGAGAAGCTTGCCGAAATGATCGGCGGCTACGATGGTTTGGCGATCCGTTCGGCGACCAAGGTTACCGACAAGCTGATCGCGAAGGCCGATAGGTTGCGCGTCGTCGGGCGGGCCGGGATCGGGGTCGACAACGTCGACATCAAGGCCGCGACTTCGCGCGGCATCATCGTGATGAACACTCCGTTCGGCAATTCGATCACGACGGCGGAACATGCCATCTCGTTGATGCTGTCGCTGGCGCGGCAGATCCCGCAGGCGAATGTGTCGACGCATCAGGGCAAGTGGGAGAAGTCCCGCTTCATGGGCGTCGAGCTGTTCAACAAGACGCTCGGTATCATCGGTTGCGGCAACATCGGTGCGATCGTCGCCGACCGCGCGCAGGGGCTGAAGATGCGGGTGATCGCGTTCGATCCGTTTCTTTCTGCCGAACGGGCGCAGGAACTCGGGGTCGAGAAGGTGGAACTCGATTCGTTGCTGGCGCGGGCGGATTTCATTTCGCTGCACACCCCGCTGACGGATCAGACCCGCAACATCCTTTCCAGCCAGGCGCTGGCCAAGACCAAGGCGGGGGTCAGGATCATCAACTGCGCGCGCGGCGGGTTGATCGACGAAGCGGCCCTGGCGGCGGCGCTGCGGGAAGGCCATGTCGGCGGAGCCGCGCTCGATGTATTCGCGCAGGAGCCGGCGGCAGCCCACGAGTTGTTCGGCATGGACAACGTCATCTGCACGCCTCACCTGGGCGCGTCCACTGGCGAAGCGCAGGAGAATGTCGCCGTGCAGGTGGCAGAGCAGATGGCCGATTATCTGCTCAAGGGGGCGATCACGAACGCGATCAACTTCCCGTCGATCTCGGCGGAAGAAGCTCCGCGATTGACGCCCTGGGTGTTGCTTGCCGAGCAGCTCGGTTCGTTTGCCGGTCAGCTTACCGGAGTCGCCTTGAAGGGCGTGCGCATCGAATATTGCGGTGAGGTTTCCAAGCTCAACAACAAACCGATGACGGCGGCGGCGCTGGCCGGCGTGATGCGCTCGACGCTGCAAGACGTCAACATGGTCTCGGCAGGCGTGATCGCGAAAGATCGCGGCATCGCGGTCGAGGAACTGCTTTGCGATGCGGGCGGCATCTATGAAAGCTTCGTCAAGTTGACGGTGAAGACGGCCGAGTACAACCGCTCGATTGCCGGCACCGTGTTCTCCGATGGGCGGCCGCGCATCATCCAGGTGCGCGACATCAATATGGACTTCGAGCTGACGCCGCACATGATGTTCGTGCGCAATTCCGACAAGCCGGGGTTCATCGGCAGCTTCGGCCAACTGCTCGGCGATCACGGCGTCAACATCGCGACCTTCAATCTCGGCCGGGAGAAGCCAGGCGGGGATGCCATCACCGTCGTCGCGCTGGACGAGCCGATTACGGACGATGTGCTGGCGGAGGTGACGGCGCTGCCGCATGTGGTGCGCGCCAGGCGGCTTGCGTTCTAGTCACGGCGGCGGCGGGGCTCGCGGTATTTCGGCGAGGTCGCAGGGGTGGACGGCGGTCTGAGGTGTCGTCATAAAAGGGGCGGTTTCTCCGACGACGGCTGACAGCCGAACGAAGCTTGCCCGAAAGGTTTGATGATGACTTCCGTTGCCCCTCTGCGCGCTGTCCTGCTGGCGTCCATGTGTATTTCGATGCCAGGACTGGCGGCGACGGCTTTTGCCGACGACCTGAAGGCGGTTTCGTCGATCGATGCGGTGACCGTATTCCCTGCTGGCGCGGAAGTGACGCGGACCGCGAAAGTGGAGGTTCCGCCAGGAGAGACGACGCTGATCTTCGACGACCTGCCCGCCGAAACCGTGCCCGGGTCGATCCGGGTCGAGGGGCAGGCGGGCGCGGCGCTGAAAATCGGCTCGGTGGATCAGAGGCGGATGTTCGTTCCGCAATCGGGTGGCGACCATAGTGCGGATCGGCGGCGCATCGAATCGGAGATCGAGAACCTCCGGGATCAGCGACTGATCCTCGAAGGCAATCTGCAGGCAGCGCAGACACAGCAGACGCTTCTCAATAATCTTGCCAACCTGCCCAACGTGTCGCCCGGGCGCGAGAGCGGCGCCGGCGGTCAGCCGGACTGGTCGGCGCTGCTCGGCGTCATCTCGCGCGGGATGGGGGAAGCGCAGCAGACCATGCTGACGGCGCGCGTGGAGATGCGCGATCTCGACCGGAAGGTGGCGGATCTGGAGGCGAAGCTTTCCGAACTGGCTCCCAAACGTATCGAGCGGACCGAAGTGAAAGTGCACGTCATTGCAGACAGTGCGCTCGAAGCGGATATGACGTTGAAATACCAGGTGCGCAGTGCGTCGTGGACGCCTTCCTACGAAGCCCGCCTCGACACCGGCGATGCGGCATCGTCGGCAAAGCTGCAACTGGTCCGCCGCGCCACAATCTCGCAACGCACAGGCGAAGATTGGATGGATGTGGGCGTTGCGCTGTCGACGACACGGCCGACATCGGGTTCGACGGCGCCGGATCTGCGGCCGATCGTGATCGATATTCTGGAGCCGCGCCCGCCGCGGCCCGTCGCCGAGGTCGGTGGCGGCATGATGAGCATGGCCGACGAAGCTGCGGAGAAGAAGGATCGCCGCCGCTACATGGCACGCCGGGCGGCGCCGACGGCGATGGAGCCGGAGGTTGCCGCCGCACCTGTCGTTGCGGAAGCCGAAGTTTCGCCATTCCAGGCGGTCTTCAAGGTGCCCGGGCGAACTGACATATCCGCGAGCGGTGAAGAAAAGAACGTGGTGATAGCCTTCGAGGACTTCTCTGCAGCCCTGCACGTCAAGGCCGTGCCGAAGGAGGCGGCGACCGCATTTCTCTACGCCAAGCTGAAGCGAGATGGAGAAACCCCGCTGCTGCCGGGTCCGGTGACGCTGTTCCGTGACGGAACATTCGCCGGCAAGGGGCAATTGCCGCTGATTGCCGGGGAAGAACACGAAATCGGGTTCGGTGCCGACGATCTGGTGCGCGTCAAGCATGCCATCTTGCAGGAGAAACGCGGCGAGACAGGCCTCATCTCGACGACGCGGACCGATGACCGCAACTACAAGATGACGGTCACGAACCTGCACAAGCAGAAAATCGACGTCACGGTGCTCGATCAGGTGCCCGTCTCGGGCAACGAAAAAATCGAGGTGTCGCCGGCTCGCGGCAGCGAACCCACGAAAAAGGATGTCGACGACAAGCGCGGCGTCGTTGCCTGGGAATTCTCGCTGGCGCCGCAGGAAGAAAAGACGATCGACTTCGGCTATGTCGTGCGCTGGCCGCCTGACAAGGAAATCGTTTATCGGAAGAAATGAAGGGCCGGTCGCGATTTCCGGGTGGCTGCTGAGCCGGAGGCGGCGGCAGGGTGAATTCCTTGCCACTGCCTTCGACGGAGGCTAATTCTGGCGCATCTAATCGGCAGAGGATGCGGTTTGAGAGGCGTTCCATGAACAAGACATCACTTTTCCTCATCGGACTTCTGGTGTTCGCGGTGGCGGCCGGCGGCATGTGGTATCGCGTGGCCGGAGCTCCCGGCGCCATGCAGCGCTATCAATGGGTGCTGGAGCAGACCGGCCTGAGCAAGCCCAGCGAGAGCGCGGCGCCTGATCAATCGGAAATCGGAGCGGCGACCAAGGATGCAGACGGACGGACACGAGCCGCGAAGCGCGATCCGGCCAATTCCGATAGGGTCGCCGCGCGTCAGGACCGCCGCCAAAAGCGCGAGCAGCTCGAGTTGTTCAAGCTTGGGCTCGACCTTGCCAACATCCTGGTGGGCCTGATCGGCATCTACCTTGCGGTCAGCGGGATGCGCATGCGCCGGGAGTCGCAGCACCAGGGCTGAAGCGGCCGCTTTGCCTGAGCACCGGACAGGCAAGTGCGTTAGCCGGCTTTTATAGATAGCTTATTTTGACAAACAGCTGGGTTCAGAGTAACCGGCGGCGTTGGACCCGAGGGTCCAACGTCACCTACAGCATGCCGAAAGGGCGGAAATGTCGAACGTGGTGGTTGTCGGGGCCCAATGGGGCGACGAAGGCAAGGGCAAAATCGTGGACTGGCTTTCGGAGCGCGCGGATATCGTCGTGCGTTTCCAGGGTGGGCATAATGCCGGCCATACGCTCGTCATCGGCGGCAAGACCTACAAGCTGTCGCTGCTGCCCTCGGGCGTCGTCCGCGAAGGCAAGCTCGGTATCATCGGAAACGGCGTGGTCATCGACCCATGGGCGCTGTCCAAGGAAATCGAGACGCTGAAGGGGCAGGGCGTCAACATCACGCCCGACAACCTGAGAATTGCCGAAAATGCGACGCTGATCCTGCCGTTGCACCGGGAGCTCGACCTGTGGCGCGAGGAGGCTGCCGGCGGCGGCAAGATCGGCACGACAGGGCGCGGTATCGGCCCGGCCTACGAGGACAAGGTCGGGCGGCGAGCGATCCGGGTCAACGACCTTGCCAACCCCGATACGCTTGGTCCGAAGATCGAGCGCATACTTGCCCACCACAACGCGTTGCGGCGCGGGCTCGGAAAGCCCGAATTCAAGGCAGAAGATCTCAAGGCTGCACTGGAAGACGTGCGCGGCGGCATTCTTCCCTATGTCGATGTCGTCTGGGATCTGCTCGACAAGGCGCGGCGGGCGGGCAAACGTATCCTGTTCGAAGGCGCGCAGGGGGCGCTCCTCGATATCGATCACGGAACCTATCCGTTCGTGACGTCGTCGAACACGGTGGCGGCTCAGGCGGCGACCGGATCAGGGGTCGGTCCGCGGGTGATCGGCAACGTGCTCGGCATCGCAAAGGCATACACAACCCGGGTCGGGTCCGGACCATTTCCGACAGAGCTCGAGGATGAGATCGGGCAGAGAATCGGCGAGCGCGGGCGGGAGTTCGGCACGGTTACCGGACGCCAGCGGCGGTGCGGCTGGTTTGACGCGGTGCTGGTGCGTCAAACCATCAAGGTCTGCGGCATCAATGGTATAGCATTGACAAAACTCGATGTTCTCGACGGCTTCGAGGAGATCAAGGTCTGCGTCGGCTATGAGCTTGACGGTCAAAGGATCGACCGCTTGCCTGCCGGGCAGAATGCGCAAGCCCGTATCAAGCCGATGTGGGAAACCTTCGAAGGCTGGTCGCAGTCGACCCAAGGGGCGCGCTCATGGGCGGAATTGCCGGCGCAGGCGGTCAAGTATGTGCGGCATATCGAGGAACTGATCGAGTGTCCGGTGACGCTGCTATCGACCTCGCCGGAGCGCGACGACACGATCCTGATGCGCGATCCGTTCGAGGATTGATAAGGCCGATCGTTCGCCCGCGGGTGTTTCTCTGCGGGCGTTCTCCGGTAGGCGTGAGCGATGTTCATGTGACGTTTCACGTGAAAGAGGCCCGGAGGGTTGCTAGATTTCTATCGTGAAATCAGCTACTTATCCGGCTGGTCGGTGCGGATTGCGCGGATGGGTCCGTGAAACCTTGCAATTGCGCCCGGCGCCAGTTCAAAAGCCAGAATGCGCCCAGGATCAACCGGACCAGGGAAGACGATCTGGTCGCGGGGCACCGGAACGAACCCGAATTTCCCGTAGTAGGAGGAATTCCCGACCAGGATGACCAACTGGAGACCCTTCTCCCGGGCCGCTGCAAGGCTCGATGCGATCAGTTGGCGGCCATACCCCTTGTTGACGTACTGAGGTTCAACGGCGAGCGGCCCGAGTAGCAGTGCGCCGCCGGTGCCGCCAACTTCGATCTCGGTCATTCGGACGGCGGCAATGAGCGTGCCGTCGCGCTCGGATACTCTGCAGAACTGCGAGATCGGCGGCGTGCCTTCGCGGATTCGGTAGGCGGTCAAGGCGAAACGGCCGGGTCCGAATGCGCGGCGGTGCAGTTGCAGGATTGCGGGAAGGTCGGCAGCCTTCGTTTGCCGCACTTCGGCGGGGCCGAAGTTGTCTTTTGGTCCGATTGCAGTGGTGTCGGGGGTGCCTTGTATGGCTTGCTTCGCGGTCATGACCAGAGGTCCGAGGTTCGGACGCCGGATATGACCTCGTCGATCCGGTCGCGGGTGGGCGGGTGAATGTCGACTGGCAGGTCGTCTGGAGCGAAAAAGCCGTGGTCGGCGATCTCGCGGTTCGGTTTGGGTGGTTCGGTCTGGCGCCATTCGCGAATGGCGAAAAGGGCTATATGATCACCAGGGAAGAACTGGAAATTGGCGTAAAGTCCGAAGAGTACCGGGGGGGCGGTCAGTTGCACGCGGGCTTCCTCGAACAACTCGCGCTCGAGGGCGGCCTGGATGGTTTCATTTTTCTCCACCCCGCCGCCGGGAAAGTGCCATCCGGGCCGGTAGGTGTGGCGAATGAGGAGAATTTTGCCGTCGTCAGTCAAGACGCAGCCCTGGGCTCCGATCGTCAGCGCACGGGTCGTGCGCCAGTAGTATTGCAGCGTTTTGGTAACAAGTCCGCTGGACTTCATCTCGATCAGGTGCCTCTGTGGTGCCGCCTCTGGTGGTTGTCTCTTTATTGCAGCGTAGCGGCAAAAACATGAGGTTGCAGGAGACAATGCCTATGGCGGGCAGTGAACTTTTGACGCTGGCCCATTTATCGGATCTGCACCTGCCGACGGTGGGCGGGTTCGGGCCGCGACACTGGACGCTGAAACGGACCCTTGGCTACCTCAATTGGCAAAGGGGGCGCAAGCGGTGGTTCACGCGTGGCGCCGTCGATGCGCTTGTGAAGGACATGGCCCAACAGCGCCCCGATCATATCGCGCTGACGGGGGATCTGGTTAATCTCGGTTTACCTTCGGAACTGGCGGCAGCGCGGTCGTTCCTGGAAGATCTGGGATCGCCCGACGAGGTCAGCGTGGTTCCTGGAAACCACGACATTTATGTGCCTCTACAACGCGATCCGGGGGTGGCCCGTTGGCGCGATTACATGGCGTCAGACGCTTTCGGGCGGGAGATCATGGCCGGTATTAGAGTGCGGCGGGATGGGTTCCCCTATGTCAGGCGGCGCGGGCGTATCGCCCTGATAGGGCTCAATTCATCGCTGCCGATGCCACCGTTCGTCGCCGCGGGCCTGCTTGGTGGGGAGCAATTGACGGCGCTGGAGCGGATACTCGGGCTCATCAGGCAGCGGGGTCTGGTGCGGGTCGTGATGATCCACCATCCCCCGTTGGCGGGCCTGGCATCGCGCCGCAGGGGTCTGCACGACGCGCAACTTTTTGCCGATGTGCTTGCCCGCAGTGGGGCAGAGCTGGTTCTGCATGGGCATAATCATACCAATACGCTGGCGTGGACGAAGGGCGCGCACGGTGCGGTGCCGGTCGTGGGGGTCGCTGCTGGAGGGATGTCGGGGGCCGGAAAAAGGTCGCATGCGCTGGGGCGGTATAATCTCATGCGCTTTACCGATTCAGGTGGCACACTGGGGATTGAACTGGTCGGGCGAGGCTTTTCGGCGCCGGGCGGCGAGGTTATGGAATTGGAACGCAAGTCGCTCGCGATGTTGGGGGCGGGAGACGCCGCCGACCCTGTGACCGCCTGAAGTTTTGCGAAACGCATGTCCCGGACGCGATCCGCGCAATTGTGATAGGCCCATGCAAAGACAAATCAAAGCGTCCGTTTCGACCCCGTTGTGGGCGATTACACTTGCCGCTGCGTCGATCGCTGCGATCGGTATGGGTATCCGGCAGGTCATGGGCCTATACTACGTACCGGTCAGCGATGCGCTGGGGCTCGGGCGTGAATCGTTTGCGCTGGCGATCGCGATCGCCAACCTCGTCTGGGGAATATCTGCACCCGTGACCGGCGCGGTTTCCGACAAGTACGGGACCGGGATCGTCGTCGTTTTCGGGGCTCTGACGACAATCGCCGGACTTCTCCTGATGTATGCGGCGCAAAGCGAGATCGATCTTTATCTGGCCGGTGTCTTTCTCGGTTTCGGCGTCGCGGGGGCCGGTGTCAACGCGGTCGTTGGTGCTGTTGGCCGGGCTGCCGCGCCGGAGGAACGCTCGGCGGCTATCGCGTGGATAGGCATGGGGGCGGGCATCGGGTTTCTCGTAGCGCTTCCCTATGCGCACCTGCTGATGACGGAATTCGGCTGGCAGACGAGCCTTCTGCTGTTGGCTTCGACCGCTTCGCTGATCCTGCTGCTGGCGTGGCCGGTGAGCGGCCGCCCGGAGCAGTTGTCCGGCCATGCCGCATCGCAGTCGCTCTGGGCGGCGGTGAGCGAGGCTGCAAAGCATCCAAGTTTCTGGTTGCTCAATGCCGGCTTTTTCGTATGCGGGTTCCACGTCATCTTCTACGCCACGCACCTGCCGGCCTACGTCGCCGACCAAGGTCTCGGCGCGGAGGTCGGCGTATGGGGCCTGATGGCGGTGGGCCTGGGTAATCTTGCGGGGACGTACCTGGCCGGACAGTGGGGAAGATATTATTCCAAACGGATCGGCCTGACGCTGATCTACAGTCTGCGTTCACTGGTTTTTCTCGGGTTTCTGTTGCTGCCGATCACTCCGGCGACCGTGATTTTTCTCAGCGGGGCTTTGGGGATATTGTGGCTGTCGACGGTGCCGCTGACGTCGAGCCTGGTTGCGACATTCTTTGGCGCCAAGTGGATGACGATGCTCTACGGCATCGTGTTCTTTTCCCACCAGCTCGGATCGTTCCTTGGGGCGTGGATGGGCGGTGCGATTTACGACCGCTTGCAGTCATACGATGCAATGTGGTGGATTTGCGTGGTGCTTGGAGTCGTGGCGAGCATCCTGCATTGGCCAATCGTCGAGCAGCCGGTGGCGCGGCCTGTCACAGAGGCTGCCCGATAAACCAGGAGAAAGACGGTAATGACTGCCGAGGCCCGGGAGACCGAAAGCAAGATTGCAAGAGACGGCAGACGATCGTCGGGCTCGATGCCGGGTTCGGTGCGTCTTGCCGTTGGGGTGCTGCTGGCGGTGATCGTCGCCGGGGCGCTCTATCT
The DNA here is from genome assembly GCA_018830445.1 of Alphaproteobacteria bacterium. GTDB lineage: Bacteria > Pseudomonadota > Alphaproteobacteria > Rhizobiales > Hyphomicrobiaceae > Filomicrobium. The sequence goes on from JAHJSN010000098.1 coordinate 34,282, forward strand.
TCTTGCAGTCCGGGGCGATGCACTTCTTGCCGATCTTGCGGCTATTGCGGCGTTGATCTGCGGTTAAACCGCCTCAAGGCTGCGATGTTCCGTGGCTGTTATTCCATTCTGCGCGTTTTGATCTGTTGCCGGGTCCGCACTGTGTCCGGGCCTACGTAACGCGACGGTAGCGAATCGCTCGTCAAGGGATCATGCTTGCCGGGCAAAAGGCAGATCGCCTCTGCGTCATCTCCGGCGCGTGGCCGGCTTTGGTGGGTTTTGTTGCGGGGGGAACGGATGAGGTTCACGCCAAATCGGCTTGCGGGGTATGCGGGGTTTGCGCTTGCCGTGATGTTGGCCATCGAGGGGTTTGATGGCGAGCCGCACCAGATTGCAGTTGCGGCGATATCGGCGGCGACGGCGGCTTCGGGTGAGGCTGCGGAAGCCAAGGGTGCCGGCGCGCTGGGGGTGTACTTGGATCACCGCGGCGATGGCGCGGTGGAATTCGCCGACTGCGGCGGCAAGCTCTGCGGCCGCGTGGTGTGGGTTCGCCAAGGTCTTCCAGCCGATGCGTGCGGCAAGGAAGTCATCGGAAGCGTCGCCCGCATTCGCGAAGGCGTGTGGGACGGCGGCTGGATACTCGATCCTGAGATCGATCAGAAATTCGACGTTGAAATCAGTAAGCTCAGCGATGAAGAAATTCAGGTGCTTGGGTATCTCGGCAGCAAGGATCTGAGCGAGACGTTCGTCTGGAAGAAGGCGCCGCAAGGTCTTGTGAAGTGCACGGTACAGCGTGACGTTGCACTGGTGCCCGGGAAATGAAGCGGGGCCGTTTCGAATTTCAGAAAAATAGAGGGGCGAGCGGAAGGCTCAAAGTAATAACGCTCCCAACGGAGGGCGCCGTTGGGAGCGTTATCCAGGGGATTCCCCCCCGTTTAGGCCTCGCTGAACGCAGCATCTGCGGGGTTGATACTATCGTACGGCGTGGCTTTCCAAATTTTCGATAGTCGGCGCAACAACTCCCATTGTACTGCGGGATCATTTTGCGAAATCCGCTCCGCGCGCTGACAGGTTATGCAGAGGCTATTCCACAAGATGTCGCATGTAAATGGGAAAAATTCCTTCAATCCAGAGTATGAACTCAATCGTCGTCCGTCGTTTTGAAATGTCTTTTTGCGCTGCACCGTCGATGGCGGTGGAATTCCATTAATATAATCAGGCCGTTTTGGTCGCCAGGAATCACCTTGTTGCAGCGCAGTGCGGGCGGGCGTCAACTTAGGGCGATCGCTCATCAATACTTTTGATGAAGGCGATCAGCGCCATCGTGTCGTATGCCGATAGCTGCATTGGCCGGATGAGGTTCGGTGACAGTGTCGGATCGTCCTGTGGGAGGCCTGCATAGTGGGCGATGACCTCGCGGATGGAATTCCGCGAGCCGTCGTGCATGAAAGGGGCTGTGCTCGATAAACCGCGCAATGTCGGTGTCTTCATCGCTTGTCGAGACAGGCCGGTGCGATGCAGGCGATCATCGGTGAACCGCCAGCCGCTATGGCAGGATACGCAGCCGGCCTTGCCGACGAAAAGCGCGAAACCCTGCTGCTCGAGCCGTGAGAGGCTGGCGGTTTTTCCGGAGACGAATTCGTCGAAGCGGGTCAACGGTGAAACGAGGGAGCGCTCGAAACTCGCCAACGCGGCGACGATGTTTGCCTTTGTTGGTTCGGGGTTGTGCGGGAACGCCTTGCGGAGCTGCTCGTCGAGCGCACGATCGGCGGAGAGGCGGGATAATATTGCTCCCCACGAGCCGGCCATTTCCTGCGGGTGTTCGATGGGGAAGGGGGCCTGCTCTTCGAGGCTATTCGCGCGGCCGTCCCAGAAAAATCTGCCGGCCCAAGCCAGATTGAAAAGCGTCGGCGTGTTCGCGAGTCGGGTCTTGCCGTCGATGGGTTTAGCGCGCGCCCGGCCATCGGTGTAATCGCGGTCCGCGTCGTGGCAGGTTGCGCACGATCGGTTGCCAGCTCCCGAAAGGCGTGTATCGGCAAACAGCGTCTGGCCGAGCCGGATTTTTTCGCGCGTGAGGGGATTATCGGGCGGGGCGGGGATTTGTGAAATTCCGGTCGGGGGCCTGGCAAATATCTCGCGCCATATGGGTAGGGTGCCGTCTGCGGAAGCGGTTTTGATCGGAGCCGCGGCAATCAGAAAGAACGCCAGGCAAATCTTGAGGGCGGTCGATCGAGAGGGTGACGACGGCGGCGTCAAGCGGGAGGGGGCCGCGGGCATCAACCGTGCGTAGCAAGCCTGTGCCAGGAAACATCCCCCGGTCGGGTCGAACGGGCGGCGCTTGATCAATTGCATTCAACAGCTGTCGCGGTAGGTGTGCGTGCGTCCTTGGCGGTCGGTGACGCTATAGGCGTCGTCATCGCCGGCGGCGCGGTCGAGATAGGTCGGTCCGACGGGAACCTTGCCGTGGGCGCCGGGGATGTCGAGGACATACGTCGGCATGGCAAGTCCGGACAGGCGGCGGCGTAGCTCGGCCATGATGCGCCTGCCGGTTTCGAGCGGAACCCGGAAGTGTCCTGTCCCGGGTGCGAGATCGGGGTGGTGCAGATAGTAGGGCTTGATGCCGAATTCGACGAAGCCGCGCATGAGCGCTTCGAGGGTTTCGGCGTCGTCGTTGACGCCGCGCAAAAGCACGGTTTGGCTGACGAGCGAGATGCCCGCAGATGACAGGCGGCGGCAAGCTTGCCGTGCTGCCTCGGTCAACTCCATCGGGTGATTGGCATGGAGCGCGAGGAAGGCGGTTGGCCGTGACGAAGCGAGGGCTGCGACGAGTTCGTCAGTCACCATTTGCGGGGCGACGGCTGGAACGCGGGTATGCCAGCGGATGACCTTCACGTGGGAAATTGCGGACAGGCGATGAGTCAAGTTCGCGATGCGCCTTGGCGACAGGATCAGCGGATCGCCGCCGGTCAGGATGACTTCCCAGATTTCGTTGTGATGAGCGATGTAATCCAAGGCTTGATCGAGCGCGGCTTCATCGAGTGCGTCGCCGTGCTGAGGCCCGACCATTTCGCGGCGGAAGCAAAACCTGCAATAGACCGGGCAGATGCCAACGGCCTTCAACAAGACACGGTCGCGGTAGCGGTGGACGATGCCGCGCACGGGGCTCTTGTCGTTATCGCCGATCGGGTCGTCGCGCTCATCGGGACGGCGGTCCAGTTCGGCAATCGAAGGAATGAACTGGCGGGCCATCGGGTCGGCGGGATCGGAATCGTCGATAAGGGCCGCCATGGCGGGGGTGACGGCGATGGCATATCGCTCGGCGACCTCGCGCAGCGCCGTCGATTCGGTTTGCGAGATGAGGCCGGCCTCGCGCAGCGCTGGCAGCGATTGGAGGGTTTTGTCGGTCGTATTCGCGGTCATTGCTCTAGAGGTGTCCAGAGCACCTGATCGATATGGGTGGCGCCGGTCGCCAGCATGACGAGGCGGTCGAAACCGAGGGCGCAGCCCGCAGTGCCGACGGGCATTCTTGCGACGGCATTGAGGAAGTCTTCGTCGAGCGGATAGCGTTCGGCGTACAGGCGTTGCTTTTCGTCCATTTCGGCGGCAAGTCCCGTGCGTACCATTTCGGCGTCGTTGCTTTCGGAAAAGCCGTTGGCGAGTTCGATGCCGGCGGCAAACGCTTCGAAGCGGCCGGCGAGGCGGGTATCGGCTGGCAGTGGGCGGGCGTGTGGCGACATGTGAGCTGGGTAAGAAGAGAGGATCAGGGTTCGTTCTTGGCCGGCGCGGGTGACGATGGCGGGCAATTCGCCATAGCGGCGCTCGGCCTCGACCATCAGCTTGGAAAAGATGTCGCCCCAGGTTTCGTCATCGGCGGCGCTGATGTCAATGCGTGCCGCGGCTCGGGCCAATGCGTCGCGGTCTGGAGTTCCGCCGGGGATGGTGTCGAGGATGTCGATCGGGAACAGTTCGGAAATAAGCTGCGGGACCGTTAGGGTGGCATTGGCAGCGGCTGCGTCGAATTTCCGGTTCTTCCATTGCCAATCCGCGTTCCCCACTGTTTCGGCGGCGATTTCGATCAGCCGTTTGCAGTCGGCCTGGATCGCTTCGTAATAGTCGCTACCGGGTTCGGCGCGGTACCATTCGAGCATGGTGAATTCTGGCGCGTGCAGGGGGCCGCGCTCGTTGTTGCGGTAGACGGGGGCGAAGGTGAAGATCTTCGTCTCGCCGGCGGCGATCAGTTTCTTGGCGGCAAATTCGGGTGAGGTGTGCAGATACATGGCGCGCGAGGAGGCATCCGGTGCGTCGAGCCTGGTCGGGAATGCCTTGAGGTGGGTTTCATTGCCGGGAGAAACGACGAGGGCGCCGGCTTCGATTTCGACAAATCCCTGCGCCTCGAACCATCGGCGGATGGCGGCCTTGATGCGGCCGCGCGCAAGGAGGCCCGGCCGCCTGTCGGCGTGGCGTTGGGCGTGCCACCAGGGTCTATCGGACATCATCGAGGATCTGGTTCTCACTAAAGGCGGTTTTTGGCTCGGGGGCATAGCGGAAACGAAGTATTGGCGCAGTCAAGGTGCCGCAATAGCGCAGTTTTACAGGCTTGGCGATTGGCGTGTGAGCGAGTAGAACCGCCGGATCGGATTTCCAGCCAGCCTGTCGGTGCACCAGCGAACGGTATCTTTCGCGTGCGGCAGGGCATGGCCAACAACGGAGACTAACGTGGTCAAGGTGATCGCCAGCTCGATCCGCAAGGGTAACGTCCTCGAAATCAACGGTGCGCTTGCCGTGGTGATGAACGCCGACAACATCCACCCCGGCAAGGGCACGCCGGTGACCCACCTCGAAATGCGCCGCATCTCCGATGGTGTGAAGATCGTCGAGCGCTATCGCACAACCGAACAGGTCGAGAAGGCGTTCGTGGAAGAAGTCGACTACGGCTATTTGTTCGACGACGAGCAGGGGTTCACGTTCATGCACCCGGAAAGCTACGACCAGGTGATGGTGTCGAAAGACGTCATCGGTGACCAGGGCATCTGGTTGAAAGAGGGCATGGTTTGTACGCTCTCGATGCACGAGGGCAACCCGATCGCGATTTCGCTGCCGCAGCGGGCTTCCTACGAGATCGTCGAAGCCGATCCGGTGGTGAAGGGGCAGACGGCTTCGTCATCCTATAAGCCGGCGGTGCTCGACAACGGCGCCAAGATCATGGTGCCGCCGCACATCGCCGCCGGCACCCGCGTTGTCGTCATGCTGGACGACGGCAGCTATGTGGAGCGCGCGAAGGATTGAGGGTCATTTCGATAAAAGGAGTAGATGATGGCGACTACGCGCTTCGTTCTGTTGGATGAGGCCGGGGGCCCTGTCGTTGGGCGGAAATTTGAAGCGGTTTTTCGAGATCAGAATTTGTGTGGGTTCGAGCAACATCACATTATAACGGTTGCGATTGGAGAGGTTTCGATTGATCACAATCAATCAGCTTTTGTGAAGATTTTCTTCTCGGGTCCAGATCCGTAGGGGCATGGAAATTATCCCGCTCCGGGAATCTACATGCTGATTGTCAGGGATCTTGGGCAAGATCCGAATGCCATGTTGAATGTCAGCTCTATCTGATTGTTTCGCAAGTGATGCTTGCTTGGGTTCCCGCCTGCGCGGGAATGACGTTGAGTTTGTGGGCCTCGGCGTGCCCTAGTGGTTCGGGAAATACTGACGTCATCCCCACGAAGGTGGGGATCTAAGCAAGCCTTAAGTTTGGGGTGAGACTGCTGTGTTTGATAAGCCAAAACAGCCGTGCGTCTATATCATGGCCAGCGGCTACAACGGGACACTCTATATTGGTGTCACGAGCCAGTTGTTTGACCGGGTGATGATTCACAAGCACGACTTGGTCGATGGTTTCAGCAAGGCTCATCAAATTCACGTGCTTGTCTACTACGAAATGCACGCCACTATGGATGCGGCAATTCTTCGGGAAAAACAGCTGAAGAAATGGAACCGACTGTGGAAGATCAGGCTGATCGAGGAGATGAATCCCGGGTGGCAGGATCTGTTTGTCGAAGGTGAAGGAATTCTGTTTTTGGGGAAAGGGGGTATTGCGCCAAGGTTGGGCTGAGTGAAATTCGTATCAATTCAATCAGCCCCGGCTCTTGAGCTGGTAGATTTCCATGATCCTGGTGCCGCGGTGGGGGCCGTCGCAGACGAACTGCCATTTGCCGTCGGTGTAGGTGTCACACAGCTTGACGCCCTTGACGAGGATCCAGTGGCCGTCCTTGCCGCGATGGATGGCGAGAAGATAATAGACCCAGGCATTGCGCGGTTTCTGCATCCAGCTCCACAGCGTCGGGCGTTCCCTTTTTTCGAGATGCCAGAATGTGTCGTGGAGCGTCATCTCCCAGCCGAGTTCGGTGGCGGCGGCGGCGACCTCCATGGCGCTGGTGCCCTTGATCGGAGCATCGTCGTCGACGCGGCGAAAGCGGTTCACTTCGCGTTCGACGCGGCTGATCGGGAAACCCGTCAGCGCGGACAGGATATAGGGCCCGCAAAAAGCCGTGCGGCCGGTATCATTCTTGACCTTGTTGAGGCCGGAGGTTCTCATAGGGTGAGCCAAGGCGTCGGTCATCGACCGGAACTCCGAATAAACAGCCGCGAATCAATTCGTTAAGAAAGGATGATGCGGTAGGGTTTACAAAGGGTAAACGGCTTAGTGCGAGTGTTGGAATTATCTCGATGGCTGTTGCTGAAATCATGTATACAATCCGGCCATGTGTTTGACGCGCCGGCGTCGCATCGAGAAGTCCCCAAGTGTTCGTCGGTTCGTGGCGATGCGAAGTCGCCGTTCATCAGGCCAGGCTAATCGTGAGGCGACATGAACACCTCCTTCCTGCAGGAACTGCTCAATGCCGTTGCCGAACAGGGACGCGCGCTGTTGCCGAAGTCCTTGTTCGGGGACGAACCGGAAAAGGGCATGCAGGCCCTTGTCGATGCGCTGGTGTCGGGGCGAGGCGAAGCCTCGGGGGTCGCGATCGCTCAGCAGATCCTCAAGCACTACCAGTTGCTCGGAGCAGAAGAAAAACGCGCCTATTTCCGCTATCTGGCGGCGGCGCCGGTGCTGCGTCCCGACGCGGACGCGGTGCTTGATGCCGCCGAAGGTTACGTCAGCCATCCCAGCGACGCGGCATTGGCAACATTGCAGGCTGCCGTCGACAGTCCCAGACAGGAGTTCTTCAGGCGGCTCAACCTGGCGCCCGGTGCGACGGCGGAGATCGTGGCAATGCGGCGCGATCTGTTGCGCCTGCCGAAGGACGATGCCTCGCTGGCGGCGGTCGACAACGACCTGCGCCACCTGTTTTATTCGTGGTTCAACCGAGGTTTTCTGGTGTTGCGCAGGATCGACTGGCAAACGCCGGCAGCGATCCTGGAAAAGATCATTGCCTATGAGGCGGTGCACGAGATCAAGGGTTGGGATGACCTGCGGCGCAGGCTCGATCCGGCCGACCGGCGCTGCTTTGCGTTCTTCCATCCCTCGCTGGTCGATGAACCGCTGATTTTCGTCGAGGTGGCGCTGGGTGACGAAATCACTGGAGCCATCGAGCCGGTGCTCAACGAGGAGCGCAAGGCCGAGCCGCTGAGAGAGCCGACGACGGCGGTATTCTATTCGATATCGAACTGCCAGGAGGGGCTGCTTGGCATCTCATTCGGCAATTTCCTGATCAAGCAGGTTGTCGAGGAACTGGTGCGCGAGCTGCCGAGCCTCAAGACCTTCGTCACGCTGTCGCCGGTGCCGGTGTTCGCGCGCTGGCTCGACCGGGTGCGCGGCGAGGACGCCGAGGAACTGTTGAGCGAGGAAGACCGCAAGGTGCTGGCGCGGTTGCGCGATCCGGAGTGGGCCGACCGGCATGGCGAGGACGAAGCGTTGAAGGATACCGTGATGGCGTTGGCGGCGCACTACTTCATGCGGGCCAAATCCGATCGCAACAAGCCGGTCGATCCGGTGGCACGGTTTCATCTCGGCAACGGGGCCCGACTTGAGCGCATCAACTGGCTTGGGGACGCCTCCGACAAGGGATTGCGGCAGGCGCATGGATTGATGGTCAATTACCGCTATGAGATCAAGGATATCGAGAAGAATCACGAAGCGTATGCCAACAACGGTACGATTGCGGCTTCGCGAGGGGTGAAGTCCCTACTTCGCCAGCAGAAGGGTAAGGGCGGCCCCGAAACGGGAAGCGTTTTGATGTTGCCGAGCGCCGTTTCGAAATCCGTTTTGGGAACTAATGACGCCGACGGGGTGACCTTGGAGCGCGCCAAAAAAGGGGGAGCCGCTGAAGATGTCTGAGGGTCGGTATCCCGGCGCATAGCCTCTTGCCAGCAGGGGGTGTCCATGCACTATGGCCGCAGTGCGTGGCGGCGCTTCCTGCGGAATTGCCGTATTGCACCAAGCATATCGGGTTCAAGTGGAGAATTGCGTCATGCGGTATGACGATCAGGACAGGCGCAGCTCAAACGTCGAGGACCGGCGCTCGCAGGGCGGGCGCGGATTTCGTTTTCCAGGCGGATTGGGCGGCGGCGGCGGAGGCGGTGTGCGTATCCCGGTCGGCGGACGCGGCGGGTTTTCCCTGACGACGCTGCTTATTCTCGGCGCCATCATGTTGTTCTTCGGGATCAACCCGCTTGAAATTTTGATGGGTGGCGGCGGAATTCCTGGTGGCCGCAACAGCTTCGATATTCCCCAACTTCCCAGAACCGAGCAGGCCGACCACAGCGGGCCGCGATCGGGCCTGGATATCCCGGGCCTGCCCGGTGGCCGCGATGCAAGCGCGCAGAAGACACCTTCCAGCGAAGACGAGATGAAGGTGTTTATTGAAAACGTGCTGGCCGATACCGAAGACGTTTGGAACCGCGTATTCGAATCTTCCGGTAAGGATTACCCGGAGCCGAAGCTCGTGTTGTTCCGTGGCTACACTTCAACGGGCTGCGGCATGGGTCAGGCGGCGATGGGTCCATTCTACTGCCCGCTCGACAAGAAGATCTATATCGACCTTGCCTTCTACGATCAGCTTAAGCAGCAGTTCTCGGCGCCGGGAGATTTCGCGCAGGCTTATGTCATCGCGCATGAGGTCGGACACCATATCCAAACGATTGTCGGTATCGCCGACAAGGTGCAGCGCGCGAAACAGGGGCGCAGCAAGGAGGAAGGCAACCGTCTTCAGGTGCGCATGGAGTTGCAGGCCGATTGTCTGGCGGGCGTCTGGGCGGCGCGCAACCATCAGCTCAATCAGCGGCTCGAACCCGGCGATATCGAGGAAGGGCTCAATGCGGCAAAGCAAATCGGAGACGACATGATCCAGCGGCGCCAGCAAGGCTACGTCGTGCCGGACGCGTTCACGCACGGTTCGGCGGCACAGCGCCAGCGGTGGTTCAAGCTGGGGTTCAAGGACGGCAATATTCAGGCCTGTCAGCCGGCCTTCGAACTGCCTTACGAGGAAATGTAACACTGGCGTCGTGGATCGGGTTCGCCTCCGGTCCTGCCAGTCATAACGGATTTCATGAATAAGCGGCCTTCCGAAGAATTCGGGGGCCGCTTTTGCGTCCTGCGGTCGTGTGGATGAGTTCGCGTGGGCGTCAAGGGTGCTTGAACATTCGTCTTTAGAGGGCGTTGCCGCCGAAAGGCGTGGTGCGGCAGCTGAGGCCTTCGCTGACGAGTGCGCTGCACACGCGGGCGACGTCGGTTGCGGAAACGACCGGGCCAGCCACAAGCGTGAAACCGCGCTCCGGTACGGCGGGGTTCTGTTCGAGGATGTAGCGCGGTTCCAGGTTGGCGAGCGCGGCGGCGTGGCGCTCCTGCAGCAGGTTCCAGGTCAGCCGGAGGGATTCAATCGACGAGCCTGAGGCGAGCAGAATTGCCAGTGCGGGCGGCTGTTCGGGAACCTGCCTGGCATCCGTCACCACGGCGGTTCCGAAGTCGACCGGTGCGGCCGGCGGACGGGATACCTTGTTGGCGGAGGGGTTGGCGGAGGGTCTGGAGAGTTCAGGCGCAACGGCAGGCTTGAGGGCGGTGCGGACAACGGCCGGGCGCGGCGGGGCGCGTTCCGGGGGTGGTGGAACGGTGATGCTGCCGGTGGTTATGTTGGAGGTGCCTGGCGGTATGGTGCCCTGCGGGTCGGCTGGGGCTGCGTCGGCAATGCGTTCTGGTTGGGGCGTCATCTTCGCAGGGGCTTCATGGAGGCGTGAAGCGAGAATCTGCTGGGTCGTGACGTATTTGGTTTCAATTCCCGTCGCGGGATCGGGCGTGTCGGCAACTTCGTGGGATTGCGGATCGGCAGCGGTGTCCGGGGCGGCAACGGCCGTTGCGGGTTGCGGCTTCTCTTCGAAAGATTCGGTGCGGACGGCGGCGGCCATCCTGGGCTCTGCGCCAGCTTCGCTGGGGCTTGCAATACCGGGGCGTCCGGCGTCGAAAACGGGACTGTCAATACCGCTCATCACGGCGCTGAGGTAGAGCAGAGACGCGATTCCGACGACGGCGTATCCGGCGATGTACGGCGTCGGCAGGCCGACGGGAATCAGGCTCGGGTTGTGAGGTTCTTCACTCGACATCTTCGACGCGCTCCGGTCGTTCGGATTTCAAACTGGTTTACCGGCGGATGCGGGCCCATCATAGTGCCGGGCCTGCATCGTTGCCGGACACAACTGCGTTCTCTGGGCAGACCGACGGGCTCGAACGTCTGCTGAGTCGGGCTGGCGAATCAACGCCGCGGGCACGCAAAGCGGTGGAGGGCCTGTGGATGGCTGCCCCGATTTCCGGGGGGCGGCGAGCAATTTGTTGCCTGGGGGCGGGTATTGTCGCTTGAGTGCCACATAGCGGCATCGCGATGTTGCGGCTTTCTCCAACTCCTGAATCGTTGGCTTTGCCTGAACGGTGCGCGATCTGTATGGGAGTTGGCGGATATAGCCGGCCGTTGCCGGATGAACGATAAAATCACCGCCGTTCGCGTCGAACAGGCGTGCCAGACATCAATGGAAAGATGACGGAGTGCCTTCATGAGCGACCGCCCCTTGCTGATCGTGATCCTTGCCGCCGGCAAGGGAACGCGGATGAAATCAGCCCTGCCGAAGGTGCTTCACAAGGTTGCCGGACGCTCGATGCTGGCACACGTGATGGCGCTTTCCGCCGATTTGGGCGCGGCGCGGATCGCCGTCGTGGTCGGGCCGGAGATGGCCAATGTGCGGGCTGAAGTTCATGCTTTGGCCCCCGACGCGGCGATCTACGAGCAAACCGAGCAGCGGGGAACGGGCGATGCCGTGCTCGCGGCTCGCGAGGCGATCGCCGGGCATTCCGGCGACGTTCTGGTCCTTTACGCCGACACTCCGTTGACGCGGGCAGCGTCGCTCATCGCCATGCGCCGGTCGCTGGACGTGGCGGAGGGCGTCTGCGTGCTCGGCTTCGATGCGGCCGATCCGACGGGTTACGGGCGGTTGCTGACGAGCGCTGACGGTTCGCTGCTGGCGATCCGCGAGCACAAGGACGCAAGCCCCGACGAACTCGATGTCACGTTGTGCAACTCGGGTGTCATGGGGTTTCGCGTCGCCGATCTCGCCGGCCTGCTGGACCGCATCGGCAACGATAACGCCAAGGGTGAATATTACCTGACGGATGCCGTCGAAATCGCTCGCGGCGCCGGCCTCAGGGCAAGCGTGGTGACGTGCGGGGAGGACGAGGTTCTCGGGGTCAATTCGCGCGATCAACTGGCGGTTGCCGAGGCGATCTGGCAGCGGCGGGCGCGGGCGCGGGCAATGGCGGAAGGCGTGACCATGGTGGCGCCGGAAACGGTGTTTTTGTCATATGACACGACCTTTGGCCGTGATGTCGTGCTGGAGCCCAACGTCTTTTTCGGTCCGGGCGTGGCGATCGCGGACGATGTCCTGATCCGGGCGAACTGCTATCTGGAAGGTCACGACCAGAAATCGCGGGCGGGGTTGACGATCGGCAAAGGCACGTCGATCGGTCCGTTTGCGCGTCTGCGGCCGGGGACGACGCTTGGTGAAGACGTTCATGTCGGTAATTTCGTCGAGGTGAAGAACGCGTCGCTCGAAGACGGCGCCAAAGCCAATCACCTGACCTACGTCGGCGATGCCCGGGTGGGCGCTGGGGCCAATATCGGCGCAGGAACGATCTTCTGCAATTACGACGGATACAATAAGAACCGTTGCGATGTGGGTGCCGGGGTGTTCATCGGGTCGAATTCGGCACTCGTTGCCCCGGTTTCGATCGGGGATGGCGCCTATGTCGCCGCCGGCAGCACCATTACACGCGATGTCGCGGCCGGAGCGCTGGGTATCGAGAGGGCGGAACAGACCGAAAAGCCGGAATGGGCTGCCAACTACCGGTTCAGGATGGAGAAGCCGAAGGGTGGGTAATCGGCACGATAATTGCTCAACTTGAATGGGCGATGTGAAAGCACGGTGTGAACACATCACCGGATGGAGCCAGGAGTCCTGGCTCCGTATTAGTAATACAACGTGAATTGGTCGAATCGGGCATCCGCATTACGAAATGCGGGGTGTCATGCAGGCTTCGCGCTGCACCAATAGGGATCGAAGAAGCAGATGTGCGGTATCGTTGGAATTCTCGGTTCGCAGCCGGTGGCAGGCGATCTCGTCGATGCGCTCAGGCGCCTCGAATACCGCGGCTACGATTCGGCGGGGATTGCGACGGTGGAGAACGGACACCTCGAACGTCGCCGGGCGGAAGGCAAGCTGCGCAATCTGGAACAGCGTATCGCCGAGGAGCCGCTGAAGGGGTCGACGGGTATCGGTCACACAAGGTGGGCGACACACGGCAAGCCGACGGAAGCCAATGCGCATCCGCACATGTCGGAGCGGGTGTCGGTGGTTCATAATGGGATCATCGAGAATTTCCGCGCGCTGCGCGACGCGCTGACCGCGAAGGGGCACCATTTTGACAGCGACACCGATACCGAAGCCGTCGTTCACCTCGTCACGGAAGAATTGAACCGCTGCGGCGACCCTATCGCGGCGGTGAAGGCGGCGCTGCCGCAGCTCCAAGGCGCGTTTGCTCTCGGGATCGTTTTCGCCGGCCACGACGACCTGATGATTGCGGCACGCAGGGGCAGTCCGTTGGCCATCGGGCATGGCGAGAACGCGATGTATCTTGGATCGGATGCGATTGCGCTGGCCCCGTTCACCAGCGAGATCACCTATCTTGATGAAGGCGACATGGCGGTGCTGCGCCGTTCCGGCGCGGAGATCTTCGAGGAGAGCGGTGCGCTGGTTACGCGCGCGGCGATCAAGTCACAGGCAAGCTCGCTGCTGGTCGACAAGGGCAACCACCGCCATTTCATGGCGAAAGAGATCCACGAACAGAGCGAGGTCATCAGCCACACGCTGTCGCATTACATCGACATGGCGACCGGCAAGGTCGATTTTCCGGATCTCGGCGTCGATATCAAGACGTTGTCGCGCGTCACAATTTCGGCATGCGGGACGGCCTATTACGCCGGGCTCGTCGGTAAATACTGGATCGAGCGTTATGCGCGGATCCCCGTCGAAGTCGATGTGGCTTCGGAAATGCGCTACCGCGAGGCGCCGCTGCCGGAAAACGGTCTGGCGCTGTTCATTTCGCAGTCCGGCGAGACGGCGGATACACTGGCGGTGCTGCGCTACTGCAAGGAGCAGGGGCAGCGCATCGCCTCCATCGTCAACGTGCGGACCTCGACGATCGCACGCGAGTCGGATGTCATTCTACCAACGCTTGCCGGGCCCGAAATCGGGGTCGCATCGACCAAGGCATTCACCTGCCAGCTGGCCGCGCTTGCAAGTCTTGCGCTGGAACTCGGCCGGGTGCGCGGAACGATTTCAGACGAACTGGAACAGGAACTCGTCAAGGGGCTTCTCGAAGTGCCGCGCCACATCGCGGAGATGGTCGCCGACGAGAGCCCCTACGAAAAACTTGCCCACGATCTTTCCAAGGCGCGCGATGTACTCTACCTCGGGCGGGGGATCAATTACCCGCTGGCGCTCGAGGGCGCTCTGAAGCTGAAGGAAATCTCCTACATTCACGCCGAGGGCTATGCGGCCGGCGAACTGAAGCATGGACCGATTGCACTGATCGACGAGAATGTGCCGGTGATCGTCGTGGCACCGAAAGACAACTTGAGCGAGAAGACCGTTTCGAACGTGCAGGAGGTGGCCGCCCGCGGCGGGCAAATCATCCTGATTTCGAACGGGGACGCCAATTTGGCGGGCTGCGAACTGAAGGCGCACATCAAGGTGCCCGATGCGCATCCGTTCACCAATCCGCTGATCTACGCGGTTCCCATCCAGCTCATCGCCTACCATACAGCAGTATTCATGGGCACCGACGTCGATCAGCCGCGCAACCTCGCGAAGTCGGTAACGGTCGAATAGGCAAGGTTTCTTGTTCGCAGGTGTTGACGGACGGCCTTCAAATTTGCCGAATCTGCTTGCATTTACTACGCTAAAGCAAGTTTTGGCCTGCTTTGGACCTTATCCTTTTCGCTGTTGATGCTTGGGAGATCCGTATAAATGACGCCCGCAGCCGGACTGCTGTCCCGCTTTTGCCTGCTCCTCGGGGTAGCCTCTGTAGCGCTGGCCGGACAAGTGCTGACGTTGGATCCGGCACTTGCGCAGTCGGTCAAGAAACAGAGCAAGACCGCGGCAACCGGTGTTGATGGGCGCAATACTGTTATCGAAGGCATCAAGGCTTACGAAGCGCGCAAGGATGACAAGGCGGTTGCAACGTTGTCGAAAGCCGTCTCCGCGGGCGGGCTTTCTTCGCAGGATCTGGCCAAGGCTTTCTATTATCGCGGGATGTCCTACCAGCGCACCGGCAAATCAGCGCAGGCTATCGCCGACCTGACGAATGCGGTGTGGATGAGGGGTGGATTGTCGCCAGAAGAGCAGAAGAAAGCTCTGGAAATCCGCGGCCAAGCTTATGCGAAACTCGGCGTTCCGGATCCGGGGCCGCCGGTGACCAGTGTCGGTACGCCTTCTTCAACGGCTGCGGTTGCGGCACCGGCTGCGGCGCCGACAGTTGCCACTAAGAACACCGCGTCTCCAGGTCCCGCCGCGACGTCCAATGCCGTTCAGGATGTGCCGGCAGCGGGATTTTCAACGCAAGTCTCCAAGGCCGGCGAGGCCGCGCCGCAAACTGGCAGTACCGCCTCGGGTAGCAGCAATCCGCTGAGCGGGGTGGGGAATTTCTTCTCCAATTTGTTCAGCGGCGGTTCTTCCGAACCGAGCGAACCGGCAGCGGCTGCGAGCACGGCTCCGGCTGCCACTGCGTCGATCGCGGCGCCTTCAACGCAGGGGGCGGTCTCGGCGGTGTCGGCATGGTCGAGTGAAACTTCGGTCAGCGCTGCCAATACCAAGGTTGCGGCGGTCGCGGTTCCCAAGCAGACCAAGACGGCGGCACCGCAGGCGCCATCGGGTGCCTATAACCTGCAGGTCGCGGCCGTGCGTTCAAAAACCGAAGCCGAGCGGCTCGCACAGCAGTTGAGCCAGAAACATGGCGGGCAGATCGGCGCGCGCATTCCGCACATCAGCGAGACGGTTTTTGGAAATATGGGCACATTCTATCAGGTGAATGTCGGCCCGTTCGCGAAGGTCAGCGAAACCGACAAGGTTTGCAGGGTGTTGAAGTCCGATGGCTTCGATTGCCTGGTCGTCAAGAAGTAAGAGATTTTTCATCCAGGTTTGTGCTCAAACGAAAGTCTGGGGGCGGGCTTGATCGGTCCCGTGTGATGATAGCTTTCGCGGGTGTTGTGCGGCTGAGGGCTGGCGATCGATGGCGGGTGACAGGTCGGACTCGAAAAAAGCGCGCGCCGGCAAATCCGGACATGAAGGCGATCTGCCCGGCCCGTTTGCGCCGGAGCCCAAACGGAGCTTCGGTTCGCATCTGGGCGCGCGGCTGAGGAACTACTTTCTGACCGGTCTCATCATCGTCGGGCCAGTGACGATCACGATCTATATCGTGTGGACGTTCATTCACCTGGTCGACACCTACGTCAAACCGTTCATTCCCGACCGCTACCTTCCGGAGACCTATCTGCCGTTTGCGGTTCCCGGTATCGGTCTGATCTTCGGTGTCGTGGTGCTCATGCTAATCGGGGCGCTTGCCGCCAACCTGCTCGGGAGGTCGCTGATTTCTGCCGGCGAGATGATGCTTGAGCGGATGCCGATCGTGCGCAACGTCTATCGCGCCTTGAAACAGGTGTTCGAAGGGGTGATCTCGACGGCGGGCACGAACCAGAGTTTCCAGAAGGTCGGACTGGTGGAGTTTCCATCGAAGGGCCTGTGGTCGATCGTGTTCGTCACCAGTGAATCGACCGGCGAGATCAACGCCAAGGCCGGGGATGGAACGAAGGAACTCGTCGGCGTATTCATGCCGACGGGGGTGGTGCCGCCGACCGGGTTCATTTGTTTCGTTCCGCGCGATCGGGTGAAAATCCTCGACATGACCGCGGAGGATGCCGCCAAGGTCATCATTTCGGCGGGCATGGTGGTGCCGGAATACGAGGCGAAAGTCCGCGAGTTGACGGAGAAGGAATGAGGCGCGCCGAAGTGTGCTCCTGCGGTCCGGCATGCAGGAGTGGTGCCACCTTCCAAGGCTATCATTTTGAGCCATGCCGACAATTTCGCGATTGTGAACGTTCAGATCGAAATGCCGAGCTTCGGCAGCAGCCACATCGTCAATACGTAGAGCGCGATCGTCAGAAGGCAGGACAGGCCGAGCGAGAGCCAGAACCCCGTGCCGTGTCGCAACAGCCAGGGAAGCAAGAGAAACATCGGCATCGTCGGCAGGACCAGCCAGAAAGTCGCTTCGGCGTGACTGGCGATGCGGCCGGTATCAGAAGTGTCGCGCCAGAGCCAGATCATCGCCAAGATCGATACGAGCGGCAGGGAGGCGATCAGGGCTCCCAGGCCGGGGCTGCGCTTGGCGACTTCAGAGACGATGGCGATGATGATGCCGGAGAGGAGTGCTTTGGTGGCAAGGTAGAACATGGCGATCCTTGGGTGGAGCAATGGGCTGAACGTGGCGCAGCATAGCCGATGGCGGCGGGGGCTGCTTTACTGTCGATCCAAGGACTGATGCTCGGCAGTTGGAGCCCGGCCGAGTCTGCGCTCAACCGGGCTACCGCGAAAGCCATGAGTCCTTTCAATCTCCGAAAATATAGCGGCCATTGTCCTTCTTCCAGAAACAATTACCGGTTTCGGAATTGGATCGCGTGCCGGGCGGGCAGCCCTTGGTGCGGCCGAATTCGCGGCCCTTATCGGAATAGCCATCAAAATTCTTGCCGCCGGTAAATTCGGACGCAACCGCGAGGCCGTATGCGAGGCCGTCGGACAGCATTGCGCGGCGGCCCTTGCCGGCCGTCTTCAGGACAATTCGAACTCCGGCCTTGGAGGCGGCGTCGTACAGTCCACTCATGCCTGCGTGCGCGGGGACGAGGGAAAAGAAGACCACTGTTGCGGCGGCCAGGGCCGTCAGTGCGGCATATGTTGATTTCATTACATTGCTCTTCCTGTTGGTGTTGCGTGCGGGCACGCTGCTTCGTTCCTTCCCGGGGAAAGGGTGGGATTATTCGATCTTGGAATTATTGCGGACGGCGCGCCCGATGGCTGTCACTCAGGGAACAGTGTCGGCGCTTTGCCAATGGAGGGGAGGAAGCAGGGCATGATCAGACTGCGCGTCCATCACGGCAATCGATATCAGGCCGCACGGAACAGACGGACAGCCTCGTCGGCCTCGAACAGATAGAGCAGCGTCCTGATGGCTTGTCCGCGCGGGCTTTCGAGTTCGGGGTCTTTTGCCAGCAAGAGGCGTGCGTCGTCGTGGGCTGCGCCGAGCAGATCTTCGAAGTTGGGGACGTTGGCTACGCGATATTCGGGCAGGCCGCTTTGCCGGGCGCCGAGGACTTCGCCGCCGCCGCGCAGTTCGAGATCCTTCTCGGCGATCTCGAAACCGTCTTCGGTGCGCTCCATCATCTGGAGACGCTGGCCAGCAACCTCGCCGAGCGGCGTCTTGTAAAGCAGCATGCAATAGGACTGGCGGTCGCCGCGCCCGACGCGGCCGCGCAACTGGTGGAGCTGCGCGAGGCCGAAGCGTTCGGCGTGCTCGATCACCATGATGTTGGCGTTGGGTACGTTGACGCCGACTTCGATGACGGTGGTGGCGACCAGGATCTTCAGCTTGTTTTCCGCAAACCGCGCCATCACGTCGTCCTTGGCTGAACCGCTCATGGCGCCGTGCAACAGGCCGACGCTGTCGCCGCCGAATATCTGCACGAGATGGGCCGCGCGCTCTTCGGCTGCCGCCAGTTCGCTTTTGGCGCTCGATTCGATCAGCGGGCAGACCCAGTAGACCTGGGCGCCTTCCTCGAACTGGGCTTTCAAGCGTTCGATCAGCCGTTCGATGCCGTCGACGGGCAGCATCTTGGTGACAATGGGCTTGCGGCCCGGCGGCTTTTCGGTGAGGCGGGAGACATCGAGGTCGCCGAAGTGCGTCATCAGCAGCGTGCGCGGAATCGGCGTTGCGGTCATCACCAGCATGTTGGCACCGCCGCCACCGCCCTTGGCCTGCAAGGCGAGGCGCTGATGAACCCCGAAACGGTGCTGCTCATCGATCACGGCAAGCGCGAGGTCCTGGAAGACGACGTCGGGCTGGAACAGGGCGTGCGTGCCGATCAGGATATCGAGATAGCCGGAACTGAGGAGTTCGAGGATGTCCTTTCTGACCTTGCCTTTCTCGCGGCCGGTCAGGAGCGCGACGCGCAGGCCGACGGCCTTGGCGAGGGGTTCGATGGTCTCCATGTGCTGGCGGGCGAGCACTTCGGTCGGTGCCATCAAGGCGGCCTGGGCGCCGATCTCGACGGCATTGGCCATGGCCATCAGCGCGACGACCGTCTTGCCGGAGCCGACATCTCCCTGCAACAGGCGAAGCATCCGGAAGGGTCCGGACATGTCTTCGGCGATCTCTTTCAAGGCTTCGGTTTGCGATCCGGTCAGAGAGAAGGGAAGTGCCGCCTTGATTTTCTCGCGGATCGAACCGTCGCCGGCGATCTGGCGCCCGCGCTGACCTTTCAATTTGGCGCGCACTATGGCCAGAGCGATCTGGCTGGTGAGGAGTTCGTCGTAGGCGAGGCGCTGCCAGTGGGCGCTGCCGGTGGAAACGTCGGAAGTGTCTTCGGGGCGATGAAGATGGCGGATGGCGTCGTGGAACGATGGCCAGTTGCGTGCCGCCATCCAGCGCGGTTCCTGCCATTCGGTCATTTCGGGGACCTTGTCCAGCGCCTGACGAATGGCCTTACAAAGTACCTTGCCGGATAGTCCGGCGGTGAGACCGTAGACCGGTTCCATCAGGGGTAGGTCGCCGCGTTGATCGGGCGGTACGATATAATCGGGATGGGTCATCTGAAGCTTGTCACCGTAAAGCTCGATGCGGCCCGATACGAAGCGTTCCTCGCCGGGAGGCAGCTGGCCTTCGACATAGCGCCGGTCGGCGTGGAAGAAGACGATGTCGAGTTTGCCGGTGTCGTCTTCGCAGGTGACTCTATAGGGCGCCTTCTTATTGCCTTTCGGCGAAGGGCGGTGCTTCAGAGCACGAACCTTGAGCGTTACGATGCTGCCGGGGGCGGCGTGGGCGATGCTCGGCTCGGCGCGGCGGTCGATGACGCCGGTCGGGAGGTGCCACAGAAGATCGACAATGCGCGGTTCTGTGACGTTGGGCGGGATTGAGAGAGCCTTGGCCAGCAGCACGGCAAGTCGCGGCCCAATGCCGGCGAGGCTCTGGGCTGGGGCGAACAGCGGTGTCAACAGGCTCGGACGCATGGTTTTCTTTTGGTTTGCCCTTCGGTTGCCCACTGCGCAACCGGGCTCTTTTCTGGCCCTTCGGTTGCCCACTTCGCAACCGGGCTCTTTTCTGGCCCTCCGGTTGCCCACTTCGCAACCGGGCTCTTTTCTGGCCCTCCGGTTGCCCACTTCGCAACCGGGCTCTTTTTTGGCCCTCCGGTTGCCCACTTCGCAACCGGGCTCTTTTCTGGCTCTTCGGTTGCCCACTTCGCAACCGGGCTCTTTTCTGGCCCTTCGGTTGCCCACTTCGCAACCGGGCTCTTTTTTGGCCCTCCGGTTGCCCACTTCGCAACCGGGCTCTTTTTTGGCCCTCCGGTTGCCCACTGCGCAACCGGGCTCTTCTCTGGCCCTTCGGTTGCCCACTGCGCAACCGGGCTCTTTTCTGGCCCTTCGGTTGCCCACTGCGCAACCGGGCTCTTTTCTGGCCCTTCGGTTGCCCACTTCGCAACCGGGCGCTGGCATACCTTCGGTGCGCAGTGATGGGGTGATTTGGGTTGAATGGAGCGGACTACCGGCCTTCCCCATTTGCCGGGTGGGCTTTATACCACGGCTCTCCGGCGGTGCTGGTGCAGGGGAAGTGAATAACTGTCGATAGTTTCGGCCGGTACAATTCGATACTCAGTTCCGTCGGGCCTCGGCCTTGCGTGCAAGGGTGGAAGCAACATGGATGACATGGAAGTACGGCGGCGCCGGGCGATCTACAGGGCGCAGCATCGCGGCACCAAGGAACTCGACATCGTGATGAGCCGGTTCGCGGCAGCGCGGGTTGCGGAAATGAATGCGGACGAAATGACGCTGTTCGAACAGTTTCTGGTTCTGCCCGAGCCGCAGCTATATGACTGGGTGATGAGAGGCGAGCCGGTCGGGGATCCAGGATTTGCGGGCCTGGTCGCGGATGTGCGTCGGCTTGGCGGTTTCGATGGCGGTTGCAAGGCCGGCCAGCAAGACTTGAACTGACGCGACAGAGGGCAGGGACCGTACTTAGGTGGCAATGAACGACACGAAAAAAGCGGCACCCTTGCGGGATGTGCAACTGACCGGTGTT
Organism: Alphaproteobacteria bacterium; assembly: GCA_018830445.1. Lineage (GTDB taxonomy): Bacteria > Pseudomonadota > Alphaproteobacteria > Rhizobiales > Hyphomicrobiaceae > Filomicrobium. The sequence goes on from JAHJSN010000098.1 coordinate 55,187, forward strand.
CCGGAGGGCATGGAAGCCTGGGTGCTGGGGCAGATCGCCCGGGAGCTTCCCGCGGACAGGCAGGGGCAGCCCGGTATCCTGGTGCACGTGGCGCGCGACGACCGGCGCCTTGCGCAGCTCGAAGCAGGCTTGCAGTTCTTCGCGCCGGAGTTGCGCGTGCTGTCGTTTCCGGCATGGGATACGGTGCCGTACGATCGCATCGGACCCAATTCGGAAATCGTCGCGCACCGCATTGCGACGCTTGCGAAGTTGTCGGTCGGCAGGCGCAAGACGCCGACCGTTCTGCTGACGACCGTCAATGCGATCCTGCAGCGGGTTCCGCCGCGGGATTTCCTGAAAGCCAGCCTGAAGCAGATGGCGGCGGGTCAGCGCATCGACATGAACCGGCTGTTGAAGCGATTGCAGCTTGCCGGCTTCACGCGCACCGGCACGGTGATGGAGCCGGGCGAATATGCCGTGCGCGGCGGTATCGTCGATCTGTTTCCGCCGGGACGCGCGATGCCGGTCCGGCTCGACTTCTTCGGGGATACCCTCGAAAGCATCAAGACGTTCGATCCGCAGACGCAAAGGACGATAAAGGCGGTTCAGAAAGTCATCCTGATGCCGATTGCCGAAGTGGCGCTCGGCGAGGATGCGACGCGCCGGTTCCGGCAAAACTACGTGGAGTTGTTCGGCGGCGGGCATGGCGAGGATCCGCTCTACGAAGCCGTCAGTGCGGGTGGGCGCTATCCCGGTCAGGAGCACTGGCTGCCGCTGTTCCACGAGTCGCTCGAGACGCTGGCCGATTATGCGCCGGGTGCGCCGGTGTCATTCGATCACAATGCGGATGAAGCCGTAAAGCAGCGCTTCGATCAGATTGCCGAGCATTACGATTCGCGCGTCGATGCCCTCGAAGTGCAGACATTCGGCGCGCCGCCCTACCGGCCGGTGCCGCCGCAGCGGATGTTTCTCGACGGGGCTTCGTGGGCGGAGCTTCTGCGCGAGCGGCAGGTTTATCGCTTGAACCCGTTCGAAGTCGCGGAGGGCGAAACAGTAAGATCATGGTCCGGGGTTCCTGGCCGGCAGTTCGCTCCGGAACGGCAGAATCCCGACATCAACGTTTTCGATGCGGTGGTCGGTCACGTCCGTGCTTCAATCGCAGGCAACCGCAGGGTGATTGTGGCCAGTTGGTCGCCGGGGTCGCGGGAGCGGTTGTTGGGGCTGCTCGGGGAACATGGGCTGGGTGATACGCGCCACGTGGGAAGTCTCGACGAAGCCCGGGCGCTGCCCGGGAAAACCGTAGGGCTGGCGGTTCTCGGCGTGGAGCGCGGTTTCGAAACGCCTGACCTGGTGGTCGTCGGCGAGCAGGATATCCTCGGCGAGAGATTGATCCGGCAGCGGCGCAAGCAACGCAAGGCCGCCGACGTGCTGAGCGAGGCGACAAGCCTGTCGGTCGGCGATCTCGTGGTGCATGCCGATCACGGCATCGGTCAGTTCGTCGGCCTCAAGGCGATCGAGGCGCTGGGCTCCAAGCACGATTGCCTCGAGCTTCACTATGCGGGCGGCGACAAGCTGTTTCTGCCGGTGGAGAACATCGAACTGCTGTCGCGCTACGGCGGCGAGGAGGGCACCGCGCAGCTTGACCGACTTGGCGGGGCAAGCTGGCAATCGCGCAAGTCGCGCCTGAAGCAGCGGTTGCTGGAGATCGCCGGGGAGTTGATCAAGATTGCCGCGCTGCGCCAGCTGCGTGAGGCGCCGGCGCTGACGGTCGCACAAGGTGACTACGAAGAATTCGCGGCGCGTTTTCCCTATGAGCCGACCGAGGATCAGGAAGCCAGCATCGAAGCGGTTCTGGATGATCTCGGGTCCGGGCGCCCGATGGACCGGCTCGTGTGCGGCGACGTCGGTTTCGGCAAGACGGAAGTCGCGCTGCGTGCGGCTTTCGTCACCGCGCTCAATGGTTTCCAGGTGGCCGTGGTGGTGCCAACAACACTACTGGCGCGGCAGCACTTCAAGACGTTCTCTGACCGCTTCGAAGGTTTGCCGGTGAAGATTGCGCAGGCATCGCGGCTGGTCGGGGCCAAGGAGCTGAGCGCAGTGAAAGAGGGCATGAAGGACGGCTCGATCGATATCGTGATCGGAACGCACGCGCTGCTTGGCAAGCAGGTCAGTTTCCAGCGGCTGGGCCTGCTGATTATCGATGAAGAGCAGCACTTCGGTGTGACGCACAAGGAGCGCCTCAAGCAGATGCGCGAAGACGTGCATGTGCTGACGCTTTCGGCGACACCTATTCCGCGCACGCTGCAACTGGCGCTGACGGGCGTGCGCGAACTTTCGCTGATCACGACGCCACCGGTCGACCGGCTGGCGGTGCGAACCTACATTTCGCCGTTCGATCCGGTCGTCATTCGCGATGCGCTGCGCCGCGAGCGCTACCGCGGCGGGCAGACGTTCTACGTGGTGCCGCGCATTTCCGATCTTGAAGACGTCTCGGAATTCCTCAGGGAGGCGGTTCCCGAATTGCGCGTGGCCCGCGCCACCGGGCAAATGACGCCGACGGAGCTCGAAGACGTCATGACAGCCTTCTACGACGGCAGCTTCGATATCCTGCTGTCGACACCGATCGTGGAATCCGGACTGGACGTTCCGAACGCCAATACGCTGATCGTCCACCGGTCCGATATTTTCGGGCTGGCGCAGCTCTACCAGATCCGCGGCCGGGTGGGGCGGTCGAAGACGCGCGCTTATGCCTACATCACGACGGAGCCGGGCAAGGTGCTGACCCCTGGCGCCGAAAAGCGCCTCAAGGTGCTGCACTCGCTCGACTCCCTTGGTGCGGGGTTCTCGCTTGCCTCCCACGATCTCGACCTTCGCGGCGCGGGCAATCTACTCGGCGAGGAGCAGTCGGGACATATCCGCGAAGTCGGATTCGAACTCTACCAGCAGATGCTGGAGGAGGCGGTCGCCTCGATGAAAGATGGCGAGGATGGCGCTGCGAGCGACAGGTGGAGTCCGGAAATCTCGCTTGGCACGTCGATCCTTCTGCCGGAAGACTACATCAGCGATCTGCAGACCCGGCTCGGGCTTTACCGGCGGTTGTCATCGCTGGAGACGCGCGAGGAAATCGATCAATTCGCCGAGGAGCTTGCCGACCGGTTCGGGTCGCCGCCGGAAGAAGTCCGCCACCTGCTCGACGTGATGGAAATCAAGGGGCTGTGTCGGAAGGCCGGTATTTCCAAGGTCGATGCCGGACCGAAGGGAGCAGTGGTGCAGTTCCACAACGACACATTCGCCAACCCGGAAGGTCTGCTCAGTTTGATTTCCGCGTCGCGTGGCCTGATCAAGCTGCAAAGCGATCACAAGATTGTCTTCCGGGGCGACTGGGATTTGCCGGAAAAGCGGTTAATCGGCGTCAGGGGTTTCGTTTCGAAAGTCGCGGACGTGGCGGCTGCCGGGCGCAAGGCGGCGTAGGTTCCATCCAGGGCATTGCGTCAGTGAAGTCGCGGGAATGAATAGAGTTTCTTGTTTTTCGGCATTCAGCGCAGGTTAATTCTGCCAATTTTACCACGTACCATACGGACAATAGCGTTGTGCTTTCATGCGCGACGAACCCTGGGCGAGGTATTTGTCATGAAACGACTTATATTGGCGGCTGCTGTGGCCGGGTTGAGTTCGTCTTGTGCGATGGCGCAGAGCTTCGATTGTTCGGGGCGGCTGGCGGTCGATGAGCAGGCGATCTGCGATAGCCGGGCATTGTCGCGGCTCGATGTCGAACTCTCCGATGTCTACGAGGACGTACTTGCGAAAGCTCCCGAACATGACCGGGTTCGCATCCGGGATGAACAGCGCGATTGGATCGGTACGCGCAGCGCCTGCCGGGAGAGGGGCTCTTGCCTCTCGCGACTTTACCGCGACCGCATTTCCGAGCTTGAAGATAAGAACGAGCGGTATGGCCGGTCGGCGGCTCCCGGCGAAGCCTACGACGGGCGGGACCGTTGGGCGGCGCTGGGTTCGGTCGATGTGGGCGATGATTCCGAACCGCTGACCATTCTGGTCGGCTTCTCGCGCGGGCGGTTTGATGCCCTGCAGTTGAGGGTGCGGGATTCGGGGGCACGCATTCGCAGGCTTACGGTCGTTTACGCCAATGGCATGTCGCAGAGTTACAGATTCCGGCGGCCGTTCCGCGCGGGGCAGCTGTCTGACTTAATTGAGCTGCGTGCGCGCAGGTTCGGACGTTTCATCGAGCGCATCGTTGTCGAAGCACGGGGGGCGGGAGCTACCAGGATCGATGTGATCGGGCGGCGCAGTGGCAACGGCTTCAATGACCGGCAATATTCGCGCGATGATGATGGCGGGCGGGATGGTCGGGGCGGATATACCGAACGGGATCGTTATCCCGACCAGTATCGCACCGAACGGGATCGTTATCCCGACCAGTATCGCACCGAACGGGATCGTTATTCCGACCAGGATCGCACCGAACGGGATCGTTATCCCGACCAGGATAGCGCCGACCGGGATCGTTATTCCGACCGGGATCGCAATGACCGGGACGGGGATGACGATCGCAGACGGTATTCGGATCTGCAGCGGGATACAGAGCGCGATCCTGGCCGGTTCGAGGGGCGGGATTTCGAGGATCGCGGAGCGGATACGGATCGGGATCGCGAGGTTGATCGCGACGAACCACGCGATTGGCGCGAGGGGGATCGACGCGATGACTACGTCGATGATCGGCGCGCGGACGTGAGCCGCGAGCGGCTCCTCGATTTCGTGAAGGACGTATTTCACCGCACCGCCGAGATGAGCGAGCGGGAATTGAGAGAGACCTATGCGTCGCGCGCCGACTATTACGGTGAACGCCGCAAACCGATCGACGACATCATTGCGGACAAACGCAATTACGCCGAGCGCTGGAACGACCGCGCGTTTCGGGTGCGCGACGATACGTTTCGCTTCGAGGAGACTGCCGAACCCGGCGTCTACGAGTTGACCTACGCCTACGATTTCCACGTGCGCGGCGATGGACGCGAAAGCAAGGGCAACGGCGAGACGACGTTACTCGTCGATACGAACGGCGAGCGCTATGTCATCCTCAAGGAAGACGGCAAGGTGTTGCAGAAGTTCTAGGTTCGGGACGGCGTTAGATTGGGTTGAATGGGCCTGGCGGCGCGGATTTTTCAGCCGAGTTTCGAGCGTATGACCTTGCCGTTGGCGGTGCGCGGCAGGGTTTTCACGAAACGGATCTCGCGCGGGCGCTTGTAGGCAGAAAGGCGCGCGGCTGCGAAATCGAGAATCGCACCGGCCGCGGGTGGGGCGTGCCAATCGTGCGGGACAACGAACGCGGCAATGACCGAAACGTCATCGCGCACGCGCACTTCGGCGCATGCCACTTCGGCGATGCCGGGGTGGGCGATGAGAACCGCTTCGACCTCTTGCGGGGCAACCCGGTAGCCTTGTGCTTTCATGATGTCGTTGGCGCGGCCTAGGTGGGTGACGTAGCCATCGTCGTCGATGCGCCCGATGTCGCCGCTGATGAACCAGTCGCCACGGTACACTTCGGCTTCTTCCTCAGATCGGTTCCAGTATCCAAGCATCAAGCCTGGGTCAGACCGGTGAACGGCGATGAGTCCGTCTTCGCCCGGGGGGAGCGGGGTGCCTTCAGCATCATCCAGGGGGAGGATCGCGATGGCGCGGCCCGGCTGTGGTTTGCCGATCGCACCGGGCTTTCTTGGGACAGACGGTGCGCTCGAAATGTAGGTCGAGATTTCGCTCATGCCGAGGGCTTCGTAGAGTTCGGTGCCGGTTCGTTGGCGCCACTCTGCAAACAGGCCGGGGGGGGGTGCTTCGCCGGCGGTCAGCGCATGGCGGAGGGTTGCGAATTGCGGCTTCGAAACGTCCGCATACTTGAGGATCTGGCGGAGCAATCCGGGGACGGCGGCGAACAATGTGGCTTCGGTTTTCTGGATCAGTGCGGGCCAGACCGCGGGGCGTTTTTCTCCGGTGTAGATGATGGCGGTGGCGCCGTTAGCCCACGGGTCGGTGAGACCGGTGCCGAGGGTGTAGGTCCAGTTGAAGGCGCCAGCGTGCAGCATGCGGTCATCGCGGCCGATGTCGCACCAGCCATCATACATCGGCCGGCGTCCCCAGGCGGCGCGATGTGCATGCAGAACCCCCTTGGGGCGTGATGTCGTGCCGGATGTGTAGATCAGGTAGGCGGGATCATCGGCGTGTGTATCGGCCCAGCTGGCGCGATGGCACTGCCGGCACATGGCTTCGATTTCGGCGACTGCCAGCCGCTTCACAGTCTCAAGGATCGGAATCGGAGGCAGAGCGTCGTCGATAGCAATCGCGGATGCGCGACTGTCGTGCAGCAGGAATTCGACGTCGCCTTCAGTGAGTGTGCTTGAGGTTGCCAGTGGAACGATGCCGGCAGCCTGGGCGGCGAAGAAGACGATCGGATAAAGCGGTGTGTTCGGGAGGCGCAGCAGGAGCCGGTCGCCGGTGCCGAGGCCCATGGTCTGGAGGCCGCTGGCGAGGCGGAGGACGGCGTCCTCGATTTCGGCGAAGGTCCACACTTGCGCCGGCTCGATGTCATTCGCATCGTGGACGACGATCAGGGCAGGCTTGTCGGGTGTGGTAGAAGCTGCGCCGGCAAGGCAGTAGCGGGCCATGTTGAAACGGTCCGGCGGCGGAGGTCCGCTGAAGCCGCTCAACTTGCCAGCAACGTTGAGTGAACGGCTCACGGGTTGGGCTTCTTTTCCGGTTCGGAAGACGCCGCCCACCAGGTGTCGAGCTGATAGCCGAACAACGAGGTCTTTTCCGGCTGGCGGAGGTTGGTCCAGGAGCCGACCCATTGCTTTGGCAGGTGGAACAGCGGCAGGACGTAATGGCCGGACAGGAGCACCCGATCGAGAGCGCGCACGGCGGAAACGAATTCGGCTTGCTGGCGGGCGGCGAGCATGGCCTCGATCATGGCATCGGCTGCCGGGTTCTTGACGCCGGCAAAGTTGAAGGTGCCGTCGCGGTCGGCCATCGAAGAGGACCAACGGAAAATCTGTTCGTTTCCAGGCGATAGTGACGACGGCCATCGGGTCTGGATCATGTCGTAGTCGTAGCTCTTGATGCGCTGCTGGTACTGGGCGCTGTCGACAACGCGAACGCGGGCGGCGATGCCGAGTTTGGCAAGATCACGGGCAAAGGAGAGGAACAGGCGCTCGTTGATCGTTGTGCCGGCGAGGAGTTCGAAAGCGAGTTGTTGACCGGTTTTGCGGTTGATCAGTTTGCGGTCCGTGAGGTCGTATCCGGCCTCCCCAAACAAATCGAGGGCGGCACGCCAGTTGGCCCGGTTGCGGCCGCTGCCGTCGGAAACCGGCATGCGGTAAGTGCCCGCCATGGCGTCTGCCAAAACAGCATCCGGAAACGGCGATAGCAGCGCCTTTTCTCGATCGTCGGCTGGGTTGCCGACAGAGGAGAGAACGGATCGCTCGAAGTAGCTTTGCGTGCGCTGGTACAAGCCGTGATAAAGGTTCTTGTTGATCCACTCGAAATCAAACAGCTTGATGATGGCTTCGCGAACCTTCGGGTCGGCAAACGCGGAGCGGCGGGTATTGAATGCCATCGCATTCATGCCGGCGGGCAGGCCGAGTTCGAACTCGCGGCGGACGAGTTTCCTCGAATTCCTGTCGTGCTCGCCGTAGCCGCCGGCCCAGCGGGAGGGGTCTTCCTCGATGCGCAGGTCGATCTTGCCGGACTTGAAGGATTCGAGCATGGCTGCGTCGTCGCGGAAATAATCGTAGCGGATTTCGTCGAAGTTGAAGCGGCCGCGGCTGGTCGGCAGGTCGTTCGCCCACCAATCCGGATTGCGCTTGTAGACGAGGCCGCGGCCCGCATCGACGGTTGAAATGACATAGGGGCCGCTGCCGATGGGCGGTGCCAGCGTCGTGAGCTGGAAGGTTTCTTCGGTCAGGACGTGGCTTGGGATGACCGGCATCAGTCCGAGGATCAGCGGCAGTTCGCGGTCGCCGGGTTCCAGTTCGAAACGCACGGAGAGATCGGACGCTCGCGTCGCCTTGGTCACCTTCTTGTAATAGGCGCGGTGGTTGGGCCGTCCGTGATCGCGCAGCGTTTTCCAGGAGAACAGGATGTCGTCGGCGGTGATCGGCTTGCCGTCGGAAAATTTCGCCTTGGGGTTGATGTTGAAGGTGATGGCGCTGCGGTCGTCGGGGACGATAATCGTTTCGGCAATATGGCCGTAGAGTGTGAACGGTTCATCGAGGCCCCGGGTCAGCAGGCTTTCAAAAAGGAAATCGCGAAGGCCGGCAGCGGCTACGCCCTTGATGATGAAGGGATTGAGGCTGTCGAACGACCCGAGGATGCCGAGGTTGACGACGCCGCCTCTGGGGGCGTTGGGGTCGACATAGGCGAATTGGCTGAAACCCTCCGCCAGCAGCGGCTGGCCGTGCATCGCGATTGCGTGCCGCGGGCTGTTGGCGGCCGCGATATCGGCGGGGGCTGCCGGGGCCGTTTCGGCAAATGCGGTTGATACGGACAGAGCCGCGGCAACGGTCAGGTTGAAGCCCGCTAGAAGCAGGAGGTTGAACACGCTTGCAAATGTGGTGCTGGGAGGCGTCATCGACGGGTCCGCTCCAGGGCTGGTCATGTGGCGTATTTTCGGTCAGGTTGTCGCCGGAAAGCGGTGCAGGGACAAGAGTGCGGTAAAGTGGGTCGTTTCTATGTTGTCGCGTGGCGGGTTTGCCACGTGCGGACAGGAGGAGACGCAATAGCACGGTGGAGGATCGATTTGCGTCACGGGATTGCCTCATTCGGGGCATTTACACCCCGTCGCGGGGCGCCTCATGGCGTCCGGACCTGCGCGCCAAGTGGTGCTGTTCAGTGGGGCTAAAGCTGGGGGACCAGCTCTCAAACAAAAGGTCGATGATTCTAATGATGCAGAGATTTCTGAATTCGCGGGCCCAGGTGTTCGGCGCGGCGCTTCTGGTTACCCTGGCGGCTCCGGCCCTGGCGCAGGAGAAAGCCGCCGGCGATGGCGCCGCTGCGAAGCCGCAAAGCGCCTGGGTGAAGCTTTGCGAAAAGGTTCCCTTAGTGAAGAAGGACAAGGACGGCAAAGACGAGAAGGTCGAGAAATCGCTTTGCATGACCCACCATGAGCGCATCGACGGCAACAGCGGTCTGACACTCGTTTCGGTGGCTCTGCGCGAAATCGAGGGCGCGGAGAAGAAGAGCCTGATGGTGATGGTGCCGCTCGGCATGGCGCTTCCGGCCAAGGTGAAGTCGGTGATCTTCACCACCGAGCAGTGGGCCAAGCTCGGCAAGAAAGAAACGATCGACGAGAAAGAGCTGAAGCCGTTCACGCTGGATTACGAACTTTGCCACGTCGGCGGATGCACGGCCGAGGTCGAGGCGACGGCCGAAATGGTTACGCAGCTCGAGAAGGGCGGCGGGCTTAGGGTGTTCACGGTGAACTCAAACCGGCAGCCGGTGCTGTTCGAGGTTCCGCTTACCGGGTTTTCCGCGGCTCATGCCGGCGAACCTGTCGACAGCGAGAAGTACAACAAGGCACGCGCAGATATGTTCGCGCAGATCCGCGAGCGCCAGAAGAAAGCCTACGAAACCTACAAGGCCGAGCAGGAGACGAAGGGCGGCGAAGGCGGTGCTGCCGCTGCTGCCGAAAAGAAGTAAGGCTGTTTTCAGCCGGGCGGTTGTTTGAACCCGCTTGTGAATTTCAGGCCCCGCGCGGCACTCGCCGTGCGGGGCTCTTTATTTGGGCGCTTCGCACATCGACACTTCTTTGGCCAACATTGGGCAAGCCGATGTTGGGTTGCGCAAGCTGGTGTTGGGCAGGATGTCCACGCTGCGATTGTTTGGCCCACACTTCCTTTGCTCAACACGAGCTTGCGCCGTGGTGACGATCTAAAGTCGTGTGGAGCGGCGGCAACCGGCGCGGTGCGATACTCGGCATGGTCGGGCGTTGGTTCGCGCCGATAGGCAGCGTCTTGGAAGATGTCGCAGGGTTATGCCGCTCGGCGCTGGAATTGTGGAGTTTTGTCATTGTCCGATACGGCAGGGATGTAGGAAAACATTCTTTTAAAGTTTGTGACTGTGGTAATTGATTTTAATATAGCGCAGTTGCGACTCGTATTTTAGGTTTATTTTTTATCGTCTGTTGTGGAAGGTCGGCGGGCATGGCAAGCTTGCATGGGTCGGGGCGCGGTGCGCCAAGGCCGCAGTCCGCACAATGAGGAGTTGAAATTGATGTCTACAGATACGCTCGACCTGGAGGATCTGCTGGATGAGGACGGCCTCGTGAAGGACTTCTCGTTTTGGAGCGAGGGTCTCGCCCGTGATCTCGCCCGTTCGGAAGGGATCCAGCATCTGAGCGATCGTCACTGGCACCTGATCCGCATCATGCGCTCCGAATATGACCGCATGAGCGGGCCGCCCGCCATGCGCAGTGTGTGCCGGTCGGCCGGTATCGACCGCGGGGACGTGAACGATCTGTTTGGCTACTGCCTCGTCGCTTGGAAGGTTGCCGGCCTGCCCAACCCCGGCCAGGACGGCCGCACGCATCTTGGCAGTATGTAGCCAGCGCGGAGTATGAGGTCGCTCGGGTGGGTGTTGTCCGCCTCCCTGCAATGACCACGCCGATGTCTGGCGGCTAAAGTGCTCTTTTGGTTCGCATCCTTGGCGGCGCGCATCTTCCAAGGAGCGCGATATTTCTTCAAATCTTTGTGCCGGCGCCCGGCCGCGAAGTCGCGCTTGTCCATGGCGGCGATTAGGCTCGTCCGGCCATGTATGTAGGTAGCCAAGCCTCGTTGCCGGTCTGCGGGCAAGAGACATGGGGCCCGGCGTGGCGTTTGTCGGTTGCTTTCGGGCTGTCTCAAGTGTCGGCGCGGTGGTTGTCGCCGGGACACAGGGTTCACCTTGGAGCCGTCAACTTGTCCTTCTGGGCAGTGTTACGGCAAACGCTATCCACACCCGTTTGCGGCACGTTGGTGCCCAACACGCTTTGCGGTTGCTGGCCTTCAGCAAGGCGCCCCCACGACAGTGGGGGATTGAGTGGGAGTGGCCGGTCCGTTGGCCGTCGGCGACTTCCACTGAACCTTTCGTTCATCATATCGCTCGGAAACCAGTACGTGCGCCGGTCGTTCAAGGATGTCCATCTTTACTTTTGGGTGAGCGTTGCTCATGTGAACTGTGTTCACGAGTGGTTATGGGGGGTGTGAATTTCGGTGGTGCGGGTTGAAAGAGGGGCTCAAGGCTGAATTCCGCCGTAAAGGTGAACTAAGTTCACGTTGTTGGCTAGGGTCGGACCTAGTGTTCCGACACTGACATATGGTTCCCTGCCGGGAACCTGAATGTCAGCCCGGAACACTAGTGGCCTGTCTCGCCTAAATCGGTGTGCTGGCCGCAACCGCTGACGATTTCGGCGAGACATGAAGGCCACTAGCCAAAACAATGGCTTAGTGTGGCGTTCAGCGCGCCTCAATTGACAACTCCTGTGCGGCACCAACA
>JAHJSN010000099.1 GCA_018830445.1 Alphaproteobacteria bacterium
CTAGTGTTCTGGATCAAACATTTGATTCCCGGGTGGAGGTCGTCAAATGTTTGTGAATCCAGAACACAATCAAAAGGTTGCCAAGTGTTCCGGGCTGAGTGTTCCGGGCTGACATTCAGGTTCCCGGCAGGGAACCATATGTCAGAGTCGGAGCACTAGCTCCAAGGTTCTCTTGCCAATCGCCAAGAGCCCGCTCAATCGATCGCGCCCTCCTGCATCTGTGCGGGAGGGCGCTTGTTTTATTTAGCCAAGCTGTCACCCCTTAGGACGACGAGCCGCAATGTCGCTTGAGGATCGCATCGACCTCGGGGGAAACAAATGCGCTGACATCCCCCCCAAGCTTGGCAATCTGGCGCACGAGGTTTGCTGCGATATGGCGTACCTGCGGCGAGGCTGCCACGAAGACAGTCTGGATATCCGGTGCCATGGCACCGTTCATTCCAGCCATCTGCATCTCGTAATCGAAATCGGTCCCGTCGCGCAGACCCCTGAAGATGACGGTCGCCCCCTCTTCGCGGGCCGCGTCCACCGCCAGATTACCGAATGTGACGATGTCGATTTCCGTTCCGGTCTTGTCAGCGATGATGGCCGTCTCCATCCTGAGCATCTCAACCCGCTGATCCACTGAAAACATTGGACTTTTACTTGGATGCACCCCGACACCGATCACCAGCCGGTCGACCAGATCAGCAGCCCGGGCGATCACATCGGTGTGTCCGAACGTGACGGGATCGAAAGAACCGGAGTAGAATCCTATCCGCGCCATGGCCTGTCCTCTTGAAAGACGCGCCACGAAGCTGGTACGCGCCAGTCCGCGCAGTTTGCCCGTCCACGCGTTTGGCGACAATAGCTATCGCCGGCGCTGGTCAACCGACAGGTGGAAAGACATGAAGCTCAATCGTCGCAACGCAATGATCCTGACAGCAGGAACAGCCGCTTCGGCCCTTTGGCCCTCAGCCCTTCCAGCCGCTGACGAACCGCCCGTGAACGACGATGGCCTGCATACGCAACCCTGGTTCCACAACTCGTTCCTCGATCTCAAGGAGGACGTGGCCGAAGCCAATGCGGCGGGCAAATCGCTCGCCATCTTCTGGGAGCAGAAGGGCTGCCCGTATTGCAAGGAGATGCACAAGGTCAACCTCGCCGACGAGCAGGTCTCCGGGTTCATCAAGGAGAACTTCGTCGTCCTCCAACTCAATCTTTATGGCGCCAGAGCGGTGACCGACTTCGACGGTGAGGAGATGGAGGAGCGTGAGTTGGCCCGCCGCTGGAAAGTCAATTTCACGCCAACTGTCGTCTACTTCCCGAAAGACCCCAAGGAAGTCGCGGGCAAGAATGGACGCGATGCCGAAATCTGGCGGCTGACCGGTTACTGGAAACCGTTCCATTTTCTCAACTCGTTCCGCTACGTGGCAACCGGCGGTTACAAAGATGAGCCGAACTTCCAGAAATGGCTAACCGATCGGCGCGAGGATTTGGAGGCTCAGGGCCAGAAGGTGAAGCTGTGGTAGTCGCATGCTGCGCAAGCCTCGGCGCAAACCTCGGCGAATGCCGCTCCAATGAAGAAGGCCCGGAAATCGCCCGGGCCTTCTTCTTATCGTCTGCCTGTGCGGTTCATTTTTGAAACCCGCCTTACTTCATCGGCTCGTAAACCGCCGCAGCGCGATTGAACAGATTGAAGCGATAACCGACATGCGCACTCACGATGAGCGGATCGAGATCCAGATCCGTTTCAAGCCGACCGAGTCCTGGAACGTTGGTGAACGTCGCCTCGGTATCGAGCCACGTATAGCGAACATCTGCGCCGGCATACCAGCCGCTGCCGAGTTCCACGTCGACGCCCCCTTGCACGCTGAAGCCAAAGGCCGAGTCGATTTCGAGGTTCCCGCCAATTTCAGAACCCTCGTCGAAGAAATGAATGAACTGGACGCCCGCGCCAACGTACGGCTTGATGCCCCTGATGCCATCGAAGTGGTACTGCAGCGACAGGATCGGCGGGAAGATCGTCGTCTCGCCAAGATCACCAAAACCTGCCAGCGCTCCCTTGCCCTCGATTCCGTGCTGGGCGAAGCAGCAGAACAACTCGACACCGATATTCTTGTTCACGAAGTAGGTCAGTGTAAGCGACGGCACCCAGGAGTCGTCGACCTCTGCGATGTCTCCTGGAATGGTCGGTCCGCCCACGATTGACAGGCCATCGAACTCCGAATTCGGTAGCACGCCGGAAACGCCGGCCTTGATCATGAAGTCGCCGTTGTAGTCCCCAGCCGAAGCCGCTGTGCCAGCACCGATCAGCGCGGCCATTGAAGTTGCCACCGCCAGCGTCAATGTCCTCAATTCAATCATGTGTCTTCCCTCTTGGTGTCATCGCGTCGAACCGAAATCGACTCGGGTGAATTAGGCGCAACAACAAAAGAAGAAATTCCTGGAACGAGCGAGCACGGACTACCGCCGCGACCTGATGGAAATCAGCGCCATACGTGTTGCTGAATTTTGTTGCTGCCAGGCAACACGAACAGATTGATCTGGATCAAGAAATCCGGTTTGCAAAATTGAATTGCGCAATCCTACCGGCGACCGGCGGACGAAGATCGACAGAGCCCGGCGATCGCCTTTGGCGCACCGGGAGAAGGCGACCCGGCGCAAGCGCCGCCCCTGCGGAGGGCCCGCGGCCCGTGAGCGCAAAAATGGCGCCCCGCGAAGGAGAAACTTCGAACGCGAAGCGTTCCAGCGCCCAAGGGGCGCCGGCCGAGCAGGCCGCCCCCGCGGAGGGCCCACGGCCCGTGAGCGCAAAAATGGTGCCCCCGGAGAGACTTGAACTCCCGACCCCCTGATTACAAATCAGGTGCTCTACCAACTGAGCTACAAGGGCTTTGGGCCCGCCGGCATACGGGTCCTGTCGAGTGATCGGCAGGGTGGTGTGCGGCGCGACGCTGGTCAGACTTAGCGAGGGCCGGCCTAGCTTGCAAGCGTCACATGTTGCCGCGGGCGCTGATCTACCCGGCCTTGGACATGAATTCGCGCAACTCGACGAAACAGGGCACGCGCAGGTGCGCGTCTCACCAGACGAGCGGGATTCCCAGCCATGCAACCAGTGCGGGTCTGCCGTGCGTGTTTGTGCGTTGCACCAATTCATGGTGCAACGCATCTATCTGGTATACCACGGAGGCGATTCACATGCCGCCGGGCCATTCCAGAAGGAGATAACAATGGGCATTGCAGCCAAACTTCCTCACGCCGACGCTTCCGCGGCAATGCATGCCGCAGCTGAAATCTTCGCTTTCGTACCGATGCTGTTTGTCCAGCTTGCTAAAGCGAGCAGCGCCGCCCACGCCGCCGATCGCCTCTATCATATGTCGGAAGCGGAACTCGCGGCGCGCGGTCTCTCGCGCGAGACGCTCGGCAAGCACATCTGCGACACCTATTTCGCGGATTGAACCGGCGCCAGCCGAGGGAATGGAATTCCCAAAAGGGCCGCTCGGTTGAGTGGTCCTTTTTTGTATCGGCTGCTGCCCGTTGCGGGTCAGGTACTTCGCCGGGCCTTGTTCACGAACTTGGCGAATGCCTTCAAGGTGGCGGAGCTGACGTGGTGCTCGATGCCTTCGGCGTCGATGTCGGCGGTTTGAGAATCGACGCCCAGCGCGATTAGGAACTCGCGGACGATGTCATGACGCTTGCGCGACTGCTCGGCCAATTCGCGGCCGGCATCGGTCAGGAAGATCGAGCGGTACGGCTTGGTGGTCACAAGGCCGTCGCGCTGCAGGCGCTGGATCGTATTGTTCACGGTGGCATTGGTCACGCCGAGCCAGCCGGCCAAGTCCACGACGCGGGCCTCGCCGGTTTCTTCGATCAAATGCGCGATGAGTTCCACATAATCCTCGGCGAGTTCGGTCTGGTGGGCCTCGCGCACGCGCTGGAAGCGCTCGGCATGACGGCGGGCCTCGGCGTTCAAGTCGTCAGGTGGACACATGTCAGGCTCCGGCCATCGGCTGATACGGATCTTGCAAAAACTATTTGCATCTTGACAACATCTTAGCAAGGGCTAAATTTAGGTCGAGTGACTATAAAGTGCTGACAGGGCTGTGTGGTTCGCTGGGGTGCGATGACAGCACCAAAGGCAGCATGGGCGCCGACGCTGCGCATTGGCGCGCCTGGGTCTGCGGGCGATGAAAGGTATATCTCGTTGCGAACGAAAGGCAGAGTCTTTGGAGTGACCGCGGCGCTGCTGCTGGTAACCGCAGGGCTCCTTGCAACCCAGTCCAGCCACACGTCCGTAGCTGCCGCAGCCAAACTCAAGGTTGTTGCGACAACGAGCATGATCGCAGACGCCGCCCGTGAGATCGGGGCCGATCGGGTCGCAGTCACCGCGTTGATGGGGCCGGGGATCGACCCGCATACATACCGGCAGACGCGCAGCGATATCGTGGCGCTTGTCAGGGCCGACGTGGTCTTGTGGAACGGTCTCTACCTGGAGGCGCAGCTCGAAGAGTTCTTCGCCGATCTCAAAACGCGCCGCAGTGTGTTCGCCGTCGGGGAGGCGGTGCCTTCGGGAGAGCTCATCGGTCACTCCGCCTATTCGGGCCGCTACGATCCGCACGTATGGATGGACCCGCGTCGCTGGCAGAGCGTCGTCAAGGCCGTGCGGGACCGGCTGAGCGAAATCTCGCCCGACGACAAGGCGCTGTTCCATGACAATGCACAGCGCTATCTGGAGATGATCGCCAAAGTCGGTGAATACGCGGCAAAGTCCCTTGCCAGCGTTGCCGCCGACCAGCGCGTGCTGTTGACCGCGCACGATGCGTTCAATTATTTCGGCGATGCCTTCGGCTATGAAGTGATCGGAATCCAGGGGATCTCGACGGAAAGCGAAGCGGGTTTGAGCCGTATCGGCGAAATCGTCGATGAACTGGTCTCGCGCAAGATCAGCGCGGTGTTCGTCGAGACGTCGGTTGCCGATCGCAACGTCCGGGCGGTGATCGAAGGGGCTGCCGCGCGCGGCCACAAGGTGGTTATCGGTGGGGAACTTTTCTCCGATGCGATGGGGCGGCCGGGAACCTACGAAGGCACCTACGTCGGCATGATCGATCACAACGTAACGACCATTACGCGAGCTCTTGGCGGCAATGCGCCGGAGCGCGGCATGGCCGGCCGGCTTAGCGTTTCGGGGTAGAAATGAAGAATGTGGTGCGCAACAGGTTCGAGATCGTTTCAGAAGCCGGTCAGTTGACGCGGGGCGAGCCGGACACCTCAAAGGCGCTGGCTATCGAGGGGCTGACGGTTGCCTATGGCGAGAAGGCCGCGGTGTTCTCGCTCGACGCCGACTTCGCTGCCGGACGGATGTCGGCGATCGTCGGGCCGAATGGTGCGGGTAAATCTACACTGCTCAAGGCCGCGCTCGCGATTGTACCGGCGCTATCGGGAACGGTGCGGTTCTTCGGGCTGTCCATCGACCAAGCGCGCGGTCGGGTCGCCTACGTACCGCAGCGGGCGAGCGTCGACTGGGACTTTCCCGCCCGCGTCGTCGACGTGGTGATGATGGGGCTCTATCGCACACTTGGATGGTTCAGGTTCGCAGGCGCCAACGAGCGGAGTCGGGCAATGACGTGCCTGCAGCGCGTCGGCATGGAGGATTTCGCCGAGCGGCAGATCGGCCAGCTGTCCGGCGGGCAGCAGCAACGCGTTTTCCTGGCGCGTGCGCTGGCACAGGACGCTGATCTCTATCTCCTCGACGAGCCGCTGGCCGGCGTCGATGCAGCCACCGAACGCACCGTCATGGAGGTGTTGAAGGGGCTGAAAAGCGAAGGCCGCGCAGTGGTCTGCGTCCATCACGACCTTGCAACGGTGCCTGCCTATTTCGACGATGTGCTGCTGATCAACGTGCGCAGGATCGCCGCGGGGCCGGTAGGAGTGGTGTTTACGGAGGCCAATCTGCAGAAAGCCTACGGCGGACGCCTTGCGGGTACGGTTGCCGCACCGCTGCCGGTTGGCGGCCACTAGCCGCCCATGGAAAACTTCTTGAGCGCGCTCTTCCTGCAGTCTGGCTACAATTCCGCCCTGGTCGCCATCGGTGCCGCACTCCTGGGGATTGCCGCTGGCGGGGCTGGCACTTTCATCTTCCTGCGCAAACGGGCGCTTGTCAGCGATGCCGCGGCGCATGCGACGCTTCCGGGAATCTGCCTCGCCTTCATGACCATGGTTGCGCTCGGCGGCGACGGACGAAGCCTCGCCGGCCTGATGGCCGGCTCGGCGATTTCCGCGGCGGCTGCACTCGTGCTCGTCGATTGGATCGTGCGCGAAACGCGGCTGCCCGAGGATGCGGCTATCGGCGCGGTGCTGTCAGTCTTCTTCGGGTTCGGGATCGTGCTGATGACGGTCGTGCAGAACATGACGGCCGGGCGCCAGGCGGGACTCGAGAGTTTTCTGCTCGGCTCGACGGCGGGGATGCTGTTCAATGAAGCCGTCACCATCGCGATTGCAGGTGCGGCGGCAGGGGCTGTGTTGTTCCTCCTCTACCGCCCGATGACGCTGGTCGCCTTCGACCCGGAGTTCGCGGCGACGACGGGGATACCGGTTCGGGCGACCGATCTGGCGACCATGGGTCTGGTCCTCGTCGTCACGGTGATCGGCTTGAAGGTTGTCGGACTCGTGCTGATCGTGGCGATGCTCATTATTCCCGCCGTGGCAGCGCGTTTCTGGACGGAGAGAGTCGACAGGGTTGTATTGATCGCCAGCCTGATGGGCGGTGTGTCGGGGTATCTAGGGGCGGCGTTGTCCGCCGCGCACCCGCAGGTTCCGACCGGTGCGGTCATCGTCCTCGTCGCGTTCAGCTTGTTCGTCGTGTCGCTGTTGTTGGCGCCAGCGCGCGGCGTCGTCGCTTCAGTTTTCCGGCACCTTCGCTTCCAACGCCGTGTTCACCTGCGCCAGGGGCTCCTGGCGCTGGCACGCGATGAGCCGATTTTCGATCGGCTGACGCTGAAGGTGCTGCGTGGCGAGGGGTATATCAGGGGCGATGGGGTCGCGACGCTGCAAGGTCGAGCAACGGCGGCAAATGCGTTGCGCGACGAGGCCCGTTGGGAAGTTGCGCGCGAGATGCACCTGGAGGGTTCGTTGAGCGGTCGCTTCGATGGTTTGAATGCAATCGAGGACGTCTTTACCCCCGACGAGATCCGTGAGCTTGACCGCCAGCTCGGCGGTCGGATCGCAGTGGTGTCCTGATGGGACAGGAGTTCGTCCAGCTCAGCCTGACCCCGATGCTGATCGGCATACTTGCCGCCGTGGCCTGCGCGCTTCCGGGCAATTTCCTTTTGCTGCGCAGACAGGCGCTCATCGGGGACGCCATCAGCCATGTCGTGCTGCCCGGCATCGTGGTGGCGTTCCTGTTTACGGGAACCGTCAGCGCCTGGCCGATGATGATCGGGGCGTCGCTCGCCGCCATTTTCGCCGTTGTGCTGATCGAAGCGATCAAGCGTGTCGGGCGCGTCGATGCGGGTGCCGCCATGGGCGTGGTGTTCACGGCGATGTTCGCCGACGGCGTGCTGCTGCTGGAGCTCAGCGATACGAGTTCGGTGCACCTCGATGTCGAACATGCATTGTACGGAAACCTTGAAAGCCTGATCTGGCTTGCCGCCGACGGATGGGGTTCGCTTGCCGACTGGACGGCGCTGTCGGAGATGCCACCGCAGGTCGGGCGTCTCGCCTTGGTCCTCGCATTGGTCAGCGGATTTCTGTTCGCGTTCTGGAAGGAGCTGACGATTTCGACGTTCGATGAAGGCTTCGCGTTGTCACTTGGAATCCGCGCCCGCCTGATTGGATTTCTGCTGGTCGTCACGACGGCCGTGGCGGCGGTCGCGGCATTCGACGCGGTCGGTTCGATCATCGTGATCGCGATGTTCATCTGTCCGCCTGCATCGGCGCGGCTGATGACGAATGGCCTTGGGCACCAGGTCGCCTGGAGTACGCTTTTTGCTGGCGCATCGGCTATTCTGGGTTACGTCCTGGCCGGGTACGCTCCGCTGTGGCTCGGTGCCGAGAATTCGGTGAGCGCGGCGGGAATGATCGCGACGGTGTCCGGGTTCATCCTCGGGTTCGCCTGCGTTTTGGGGCCAAAGCGTAAACGCATCGGGGCGGCGCGGGAGGTTTGAGGCGGCCCGAAACGGGGGGAGACACTTGGCGTTCTCATCAAGCGCAGCGCATGTTCTGCGTCAGCCCGAGGGGCTGGCTACCTTGTTCATGGTGGAATTGTGGGAACGGTTCTCCTACTATGGCATGCGCGCGCTGCTGGTATTGTTCATGGTCGCGCCGTCAAATGCCGGGGGCCTCGGGTTCGATACCGTCGAGGCGGCGCTGATCTACGGCAACTACACCATGGCGGTGTACCTCTTGTGCATCCCCGGCGGCTATACGGCCGACCACGTGTTCGGCGCGCGGGCATCGGTTCTCTATGGCGGACTGATCATCGCCTGCGGTCACTTCACGATGGCGTTTCCCAGTCACACGAGCTTCTTTATCGGGCTGGTGTTGATAGCGCTCGGGACGGGGCTGTTCAAGCCGAGCATCAGCGCGATGGTCGGAGGGCTCTACGCGCTCGACGATGCACGCCGGGACGGCGGTTTCTCGATCTTCTACATGGGCGTCAACATGGGGGCGCTGGCCGCGCCATTCGTGACCGGGTTCCTGGCGCAAAGCGAAATCTTCAAGGCGTGGCTGGCGGACTTCGGTTTCGACCCGGCGGCAAGCTGGCACTGGGGGTTTGCAGCCGCCGGGATCGGAATGACGGTGTCGGTGGCGCTGTTCTGGCGGCGGGTGAGCGTGTTCGGAAATATCGGCGGCGCGCCCCCAGTGCCGACGATGACGTTGCGCGGCGCCACGGCGGTTCTCGCAGGCAGCGGGCTTCTATTGGCAGCACTGCTGGTCTCCGACCAGCCCGGCTTCGAATGGCTGCGCTATCTCATCGTCGGGCTGCC
This sequence comes from Alphaproteobacteria bacterium, assembly GCA_018830445.1. GTDB lineage: Bacteria > Pseudomonadota > Alphaproteobacteria > Rhizobiales > Hyphomicrobiaceae > Filomicrobium. The sequence continues at coordinate 8,964 of JAHJSN010000099.1, forward strand.
GCTGGCGGCGATCGCGCTGCTCGTGCGGCGTAACGACATCGAGGCGCGCCGGGTTGCCGCGGTGTTCGTCCTGTTCATCGCCTCGATGCTGTTCTGGGCGTCGTTCGAGCAGGCGGGATTGTCGATAGCGCTCTTCGCAGACCGGTTGACCGACAATCATCTGTTCGGGTTCGATATTCCATCGGCATGGTACCAGTCGCTCAATCCGCTGTTCGTCATCGTGATGGCTCCGCTGTTCGCGGTGCTGTGGACGCGGCTCGGGGACAGGCAGCCATCGACGCCGTTCAAGTTTGTATTGGGGCTTGCGCTGTTGAGCGCTTCGTTCGTGTTGATGATCCCGGCCGCGCAGGCGACGGTAGCAGGAAAGGTCAGCCCGCTGTGGCTGGTCGGGCTTTTCTTCCTGCAAACGGCGGGCGAACTGTGCCTGAGTCCGGTGGGGTTGAGCGCGATGACGCGGCTGGCGCCGCCGCGCATGGTCGGTTTGATGCTGGGGATATGGTTCCTCGGCGCGGCGTTCGGCAACAAACTTGCCGGGCTGCTCGGCAGCGGTTTCACATCGGACGATCCGGCAGGCCTGGCGATGTTCTTCTTGAACCTGGCTGCGATCAGCGCGGTTGCGATGCTGGCGCTTGTGCTGCTCATGGGCTGGCTCAAGCAGCTGATGGGCGGCATCCGCTGACACGGTGCTCACAGCTGTCCTGGCAGCACTTCAAGGCCGAGCAATTCGACGCAACGGTCAGTTCTTCTTGCGGGAGCGCTTGCGCTGCTTGCGGCTCATCGGACGGGCGGCAATCGCGATTGCCTGCTGATGCGCGCGTTCAGGGGGCTGCTTGGTGGGAACACCGCCGGCCGTCGGTGACGGCGCGACAGCCTTTGCGAGTTTTGGTTTGACTTCTTCCGGGCTGGCGCCGGTCAGTTCGGCTTCGTGCCTGGCTTCGGCTGCCATCGCTTCCTGATGCGCTTCGACAGATTGTGCCTCCAGGAACAGCCGCCGGACGTCCTTGTAACGCGACTTGATCGCGGTCTCGATGCGGACGGTCGCAGCTTCGACGGCCTCGGCGGGAATGCCATCATGGAAATCGACGCTGGCGGCCACCAAAATGTCGGTCGGTCCGAGATGCATGGTGCGGATTTCATTGATGGCGCGGATCGGCTTGGCGGCGCCGTGCTCGGCGCGGATGATCTGGGCTATACCGCGCTGGGTCTCGATGTCGGCTGCCTCTCCGACGATCAGCGCCTTGATTTCAAAAGCCATGAAGACGGCGATGGCGGCAAGAATGCAGCCGATGACGATCGAAGCGATGCCGTCGGCTGCGTCGTAACCCAGCTGATGGGCGATGGTGACGCCGATCATGGCGACGATCAAACCGAGGATTGCGCCGAAGTCCTCAAGGAGAATGGCAAACAGTGCCGGGTCCTTGGACTGGCGGAGCGCGGTCAGAAAGCCTCGGCCACGGCGCCGCTTGTTGAATTCCTTGTACGCCTTGTAGGTGGCGAAGCCCTCAAGCAACATGGCAACGCCGAGCACCAGATAGATGATTTCAACGTTGTCGATGCCGTGGGGATGGCGGAGCTTGTCGATCCCCTCATAGATCGAAATGCCGGCGCCCAGCGCGAACAGCAATATCGCGACGACGAAACTCCAAAAGTAAAGTTCCTTGGAATAGCCAAAAGGATGCTTCTCGTCGGCGGGGCGGGCGGAGCGCTTGATGCCATAGAGCATCAGGCCCTGGTTGCCGCTATCGACCAGCGAGTGTATCGATTCTGACAGCATCGCCGAAGAGCCTGTGTACATCGCCGCGGCGAATTTCGCGACGGCAATGCCGAGGTTTGCGCCGAGAGCGATGATGACGACGGTGGTGGATCCTGCTGCTGCCACGTTTCCAGTGCTCCAGTCTTCTTCCAGATTCGAGCGCCAAGTCGAAGCGCTGCATCCCGATGGAGGTAACATGAAACCGTTAAAAGTCGTTCCGTCAATCATGGCGCTGAGCTTCAGTCTTGGGCTCGCAGGTCCGGCGGCCGCGGGCGAAGCGGATGTCATCGCCGCAGAAGTCAAACGGCATGCCGATGGTCGTTACACGGTTTCGGCAACGATCCGCCATGGCGACGAGGGCTGGGATCACTATGCCGACCGCTTCGACGTCTTGACGGCGGACGGCAAAGTGCTCGGAGAACGGGTGCTTGCGCATCCCCATGTCGACGAACAGCCGTTCACCCGCTCACTTGGCGGTGTGGCGGTCCCCGATGGGGTCACGGAACTGCGCGTGCGCGCCCATGACAAGGTGCATGGCCTCGGCGGGCAGGAAGTGACGATCAAGCTGACTGACTGAACGGTGCTCCGGATCGGCGCCTGAAATTTAAAAAAAACCCGCGGAGCATGTCCGCGGGTTTGGTGACTTGAAGTCTGCGTGTCCGATGTCACTGCTGCGGCTGACCCTCGGCAGGGGCTTCGCCGTCCTTCTTGAGGGCACCCTCGGCGGCTTCCTTGGCTTTTTCATAAGCCTTGCCGGCGGCATCCTTGGTGGTCTCGTAGGCCTTGCCGGCTGCGTCCTTCGTGGTTTCGTAGGCTTTGCCAGCGGCTTCCTTGGCCTGCTCCAGCGCGGGGCCGGCCTGTTCCTTCGCCTTTTCGTAGGCTTCCTTGGCGGTCTCGGCCGACTTGTCGGTCAACTCGCGGGCTTTTTCCATCGCGCGCTCAAGAAGCGACTTCTTGGGTTCGGCGCGCTTGAACTCAGGCACCGTCTTGAGAGTTTCCTGGGTGACGCCGGGAAGTACGATGACGCGCTTACCGTCGCGATCCTGGAACTCCAGCGAGCCGAGGTTCACACCGACGCGCTTTTCGGCAATACCGAGGAACCCGCCGGTGCCCATAACGACACCCTGGACGCGGTTCCAATCATTGAGGATCACATCCTCGATATCACCGATGATCTTGCCGTCGGCGCCCTCGACCTTCGCTCCGATCAGCACATCCTTGGCAAGATAATTCGCTTCGGGCTGCGACTCGATGAAGGTATTCGCCGGAGAGGCGCCGGAGTCGGCGGCCGGGGCTGCGGCCAACACGGGGCTTGCAAGCAGGAATGCGGCAGCAGCCGCCACCAGCGATGTTTTGAACGTCATATGTATCTCAACCTCCATCCACTTGTTCTGTGTTCGCTCCGCTCATTCGCAGCCCGGGTGGGGGGGTGCCCCGCCACTCCCGCAGCCACGCGTCTTTCCCGATTCGGAGCGAGTTTTACCGTCTAATGCAATTCTATGACGCGAAGAAGTCGGGTTATACTGCCTCGCGGCGCCCGAATGTCCCGGAATCAGCACTTTTCGGGCGTTTTCAGGGGATGAATTCGGCGCGTGCAGTGGGGCAACATTGCGGCGCGCGCCCCACTTGGGCTAAGAGTGTGCTGAACGACCGCAGGCGCGAACAGGGCGATTTGTCCGTCGTCGGACCCAGCGCTGCCCGGTGTACTGAAATTATCCGCGGATTTCTTATCAAGTGGCTGACAACTCCAATACGCCGGACGCCGGTCCAGGCGGCCCGCACGACATCCGACCGGTCTCGATCACGGATGAGATGAAACGCTCGTACCTCGAGTACGCGATGAGCGTGATCGTCTCACGCGCGCTGCCCGACGTCCGCGACGGCCTTAAACCGGTGCACCGGCGGATCCTCTATACGATGGGCGAAATGGGGCTTGCCTGGAACAAGCCCTACAAGAAATCGGCGCGTGTCGTCGGCGACGTGATGGGCAAGCTGCACCCGCACGGCGACTCGGCGATCTACGATGCGCTCGTGCGACTGGCGCAGGACTTCTCGATGAGCCTGCCGCTGATCGACGGGCAGGGCAACTTCGGTTCCGTCGACGGCGATCCGCCAGCGGCCATGCGCTACACAGAATGCCGCCTGCAGAAAGTGGCGGAAGCGCTACTCGACGACCTCGACAAGGATACCGTCGATTTCCAGGAGAACTACGACGGCTCGGAAACCGAGCCCTCGGTGCTGCCGGCCAAATACCCCAACCTGCTGGTCAACGGTGCCGGCGGCATCGCGGTCGGCATGGCAACGAATATCCCTCCCCACAACCTCGGGGAAGTGATCGATGGATGTCTGGCGTTGCTGGATAATCCCGAAATCTCCATCGACGAACTCATTGAGATCATCCCGGCACCCGACTTTCCGACCGGCGCTCTCATTCTTGGGCGGGCAGGCGCAACGGCTGCCTATCACAAGGGACGCGGCTCGATCATCATGCGGGCCAGGGTCGAGATCGAGGAGATCCGCAAGGACCGCCAGGCGCTGATCGTCACAGCCATCCCCTATCAGGTCAACAAGCGCGTTCTCATCGAGAAAATCGCCGACCTGGTGCGCGAAAAGCGCGTCGAGGGAATTTCCGACATCTGGGACGAGTCGAACCGCGAAGGCATGCGCATCGTTATCGAATTGAAGCGCGATGCGGTGGCGGATGTGATCCTCAACCAGCTGTGGCGCTTCTCCGATCTGCAGACGTCGTTCGGCGCGAACATGCTGGCGATCAACGGCGGACGCCCTGAACAACTCAACCTCAAGGACATGTTGCAGGCCTTCGCAGCATTCCGCGAGGAAGTCGTCACACGGCGCACGAAATACCTGCTCAACAAGGCCCGCGAACGGGCCCACGTCCTGGTCGGTCTGGCCATCGCTGTCGCCAATATCGACGACGTCATCAACCTGATCCGCCGCGCGCCGTCTCCGGCGAGCGCCAAGGAACAGTTGATGGAGCGGAACTGGCCTGCGCGCGATATCGCGCCGCTGGTTGAATTGATCGCAGACCCGCGCCACAAGGTGCAGGCCGACGGCACCTATAAACTTTCCGAAGAGCAAGCCAAGGCGATCCTGGAACTGCGTCTGGCCCGCCTGACGGCTCTTGGCCGCGACGAGATCGGAGACGAACTCAAGAAGATCGGCGAGGAGATCAAGGAATACCTCGAGATCCTGTCTTCGCGACTGCGCATCATCGACATCATCAAAGGCGAGCTTGGCAGCATCCGCGATCAGTTTTCAGTCCCGCGCCGCACCGAGATCGTCTACATCGAAGGCGAAGTCGACGACGAGGACCTGATCCAGCGCGAAGACGTCGTCGTCACCGTTACCCACAAGGGCTACATCAAGCGGGTACCGCTGGCGACCTACCGGGCGCAGCGGCGCGGCGGCAAGGGACGATCGGGCCTCAATACGCGGGACGAGGATTTCGTCACGCAGATCTTCATCGCGTCGACCCACACACCGGTACTGTTCTTCTCCTCGCGCGGCATGTGCTACCGCATGAAAGTGTGGCGGCTGCCCGTGGGGACGCCGCAAACACTCGGCAAGGCGCTGGTCAATCTGTTGCCCCTGGAGCAGGGCGAATGGATCACCTCGATCCTGCCGCTGCCGGAGGACACGGAGACCTATGCCGAGCTGCAGCTGATGTTCTCCACCCAATCGGGCAACGTGCGCCGCAATGCGCTGGGCGACTTCGAGAACATCAACCGCAACGGCAAGATCGCCATGAAGCTCGACGAGGGCGACCGGATCGTCGATGTGAGGATCTGCCGGCCTAGCGACAACGTGCTGATGACGACCGCAAAGGGCCAGTGCATCCGCTTTCCCGTCGAGGACGTGCGCCTGTTCAAGGGGCGCGATTCGATCGGCGTGCGCGGTATCAGGCTGGGTGACGGCGACAAGCTGATCTCGATGGCGATCCTCGATCCGATGCAGGCGACGCCCGCCGAGCGGACCGCCTATCTCAAGATGGCGGCAGCAGCGCGACGGGCGCTGACCGACGATGACGAGGAGGTGACCGCCGTCGCCGAGCCGGAAACGGAAGAAGAAGAAGGCTTGGAAGACACGGAAATTTCGCAGGATCGCTACGAGGAATTGGGCGCGCGCGAACAGTTCATCTTTACCGTCTCCGAGAAGGGCTTCGGCAAGCGGAGTTCGGCTTATGAGTACCGCACCTCCGGCCGCGGCGGAAAGGGCATTGTCGCGATGGTCGCGAACGAGCGCAATGGCAAGCTCGCGGCTTCGTTCCCGATCGAGGACAGCGACCAGATCATGCTGGTGACGGATGCCGGCCAGATCATTCGTACCACGGTCGATGAAGTGCGCATCGCCGGACGGAATACGCAGGGCGTGCGTATTTTCCGCACGGATGCGGATGAGAGGGTCGTTTCCGTCGAACGCATTCGCGATGTCGGTGAATCAGGCGAGGAAGCCGACGGGGAAGCCATCGCGCCTGTACCGGAAGGCGATGCCACCGGCTAAGCCGCGCCGGAGGCACGCCGCGGTGGTGGTCATCTCCAACGATCGATGGCACGGAAGCTTGCGCATGCCGGCTATTGCCGGCAGCGTTGCTGGAGAACTCAGCTCGCTTCGAGTTGCTGCTGGGCGTGCAAGGCCATGGTCGCCGCGCACACAGGCACGTCCTGGCAGAGTTTCTTGACGCTCTTCACAATGGTGCGGCTGCGACCAATCGTGGCAATCGTGCCGCGCTCCTTCAGCCGGGTCATGATGCGGCTCAACGTGTCGGCATTGAGGGAGAGGTAGTCGGCGATGTCGCTGCGCGATAGAGGCAGATCGCAACTGACCTGATCGTTGGATACCCGGCCCAGCCGAAGAGCAAGTTCCAGCAGGAATGCAGCAACGCGCGTTTCGCTCGGCAGGGACGACAGGCGTGCGATGTGCAGCATGGCGCGCGCGTGCATGCTGGACGTGCTTTCGGCGATGTAGCGATTGATGAGAAGTGTTGCCTCCTGATCCTGTTCGAAAGCGCTCGCGCGCAGGCGGCTCAGCTCGCAATCGGTCATTGCTATCATCCCGATCCCGTCAAGAGGCGGGGCCTGCGCGGGCGAAAACACGTCGCCGGGATATAACAGGCAGAGTAGCTGGCGCCGGTCGCTCCCGGCGTTGGCGCTCAAGACCAGCAATCCGCTTTGAACGACATAGATCTGATCGGAGCTTGCGAAGGTGATCCGCTGCCGGCGCCGGACCTTCATGGCGATGCCATGGCCTTCCAGCAATTCGGGCAGGGCGGGTCGCCCAGCGCGGTGCATGGGCAGAGCGTTCGTTTGCACGCTGGGGGCACTGGCAGTCATGCCAGCTTGGGGGAGTGCCATCGTCATCGGCCTCGTACGTTTTGAATCCATGTCAGGCGGCGCTTTTGGTCCGGCCGGCGCACGCGCTTACTCCGGGGAGAGGCAGTGTCCGACGGCACAGCCTGCCCCCATTGATGGATCCGAGCCTTGATAAGCATCAACTCGGCTAGTGTGGCGTCGCGCCTTAATTGACCTGTTGGTGCCGTACAGGAGTTGTCAATTGAGGCGCGCTGAACGCCACACTAAACCATTGTTTTCGCTAGTGGCCTTCATGTCTCGCCGAAATCGTCAGCGGTTCCGGCCAGCACGCCGATTTAGGCGAGACAGGCCACTAGTGTTCTGGATCAAACATTTGATTCCCGGGTGGAGGTCGTCAAATGTTTGTGAATCCAGAACGCAATCAAAAGGTTGCCTAGTGTTCCGGGCTGACATTCAGGTTCCCGGCAGGGAACCATATGTCAGAGTCGGAACA
>JAHJSN010000100.1 GCA_018830445.1 Alphaproteobacteria bacterium
CTAGTGTGGCGTCGCGCCTTAATTGACCTGTTGGTGCCGCACAGGATTTGTCAATTGAGGCGCGCTGAACGCCACACTAAGCCATTGTTTTCGCTAGTGGCCTTCATGTCTCGCCTAAATCGTCAGCGGTTGCGGCCAGCACACCGATTTAGGCGAGACAGGCCACTAGGCTGCCGATACGCCGCCATGGCCCGGTGCGTGCTTGCTGGTCGTGGCGGAGTTGTCACGATTATACGCCAACTTTGCCCATGACGGCCGCCGATAGAGGTACTTCAACGGCGTGCCGCGCAGGACCTCGTAGACAATCAGCGGGCTTATGGCCGCCGCCAGCCATACGATCAGCGACGCGACTCCGGTATCGGTGACGAGGCCGGACTTCACGATCAGCATGCGCGTAACAGCCATCGGGATCATGAATGAGATGTAGAGCACGATCGAATTCCTGCCGCAGTAGCCGATGAACTCTGCGATTTTGAATCTCGCCAGCAGGCTTGCCGCACACACGATCGCCGCCGCCCCGGCTCCGCCGAGCAGCAGCGAAACCACCGGAAGCGCGGCGATCGAAGCGTATCCAAACATCGTCGCTGGCGTAAACACCGCGATCCCGTTCGCCACCGCCCAGGCGAAGAACGCCCAGAAGGCAATCGCGGTATTCTCACTTGCCCACTTTGCCAAGGCGAAAACGTGCGGCGCCAATAGGTAGCCCCCGGCGAAGAACACATAGTAGTGAGCCAAGTAGTGATCGACGGCGCTCCAGCCCGTATTGACCGGCAGGACCTGCAGCAGCGCCGCACCGCCGAGCAGCACCATGCCCGGAACGCGCACCAGAAGTTTCGTCGCGATGAACATCAACGGCAGCACATAGATGAACCACAATGGCGCATATGGGTTGACCAAGGCATCGAGGAACTGCGCCGCGAAGTTGCTGGCCGTCAAACCGCCATCTGACAACAGTCTCAGCGGCATCTGGATCGCCACCCAGATGAGATAGAAGTAGGCGAAATGAACGAGCTTCTTATCGAGATAGTGCAGCCACCCGCGTCCGATGGCCAGCGATAGGAACAGCCCCGACAGCACGAAGAAGTCCGGCATTCGGAATGGCTTGGCATAAGCGACCACCCAATGCATGAAGCCTTCGTTCGCAAGTCCGCGTTCGCCGAAAGCTTCTCCGACACCCAGCGTTGAATGCATCATCACAACCATGAGGATGCAGATGCCCTTGGCGTAGTCGAACCAGGCAATATGTTCGCCCGAGCTCGGCAACTGGCGGTGCTGCCCCGAATTGAAGCAGACCTTCGTATTGAATTGAGACATGAGGTAGTAGCCACAGCTGAAACGTTAAGGATTGACCCTACCGTTGCAGCTCATGTGCCATGGACATGAAAACCGCCCGCAGCTGCGCAGCACCCCCCCAAAAAAAAGCACCTCCATTGCTGGAGGTGCCGACATCTGTCGATGTTTTCAAAATTTCCGGATTGTCGCTACGCACGACTACCCGGGACGAGCCATGGATGGCGGGCCACAGTCGACCGGCCACAGAGGAACGGCCACAGAGGAACGGCCATGCGCGACTGCCGTTAGATCGTATCGCCGATCATCGAACACAGCGTTGCCGCGCTCGACTTGTCGTGCACCGGCGGCGCATCGTCGATGTTGAGAACCTTGACGACGCCGTCATCGACCAGCATCGAATATCTTTTCGAACGCACACCGAGCCCGCGGCCGGAAAGATCGATCTCAAGGCCTGTCGCCTTGGCAAACTGTGCATCGCCGTCGGCGAGCATCTCGACCTTGCCATCCGCGCCGGTGACTTTGCCCCACTCGGACATAACGAACACGTCGTTGACCGCCGTACAGCAGACCGCGTCGACGCCCTTCCCCTTGATTTCATCCAGTCTCTGCAGGAAACCGGGCATATGCTGCTGATGACAGGTCGGCGTATACGCGCCTGGAACCGCGAACAAAGCCACCTTGCGTCCGGAAAAGACGTCGGCGGTCGTCTTTGGTTGCGGCCCTTCCGGTCCCATCACGTAGAACGTCGTTTCTGGAAGCCGGTCACCTACACTGATCGTCATCTTTCACTCCCTGGTTTGAATTTTGTATTGCTCGATTGTTGCTTGCGGCACTCGCGGATTGAAAGAGCCTGCGTTCGCCGCATCGATGACCGGCCGTTTGCAACCTGCCACCACCTTTAACGCCATTCCAGTAGTTTCGGTTTCACCGCTGCGGCGCGCAACAAGGCCGCTACTCGAGAACTAACGTCCGCTCGGATTGCCCCTTGGCCCCTACCAGAGTCAAGGTGATTGTCTTACCCTTGAGTTCGTCGGCATCGATCGTCTCGCTCAGATCGATGATGAAACGCTTGCGCCCCGCCTCCTCCAGGCCGCTCCCCTGCACCGGCCTCGCCATCGGCAGATAGAGCCCATCGGGTGCCGCCGCGAACATGTCACCTTTGTCCGCCTTCTCGCCGAAATCGATATCGATCACCACACTGGGCTGTTTGCCCGAAAAATTGGTTTCGTATCGAGCAACCTCCGGATCGCCAGGACGCTTTGTGGCCTCGGTCCGCGGCACATGATCAAGCGCCTCCAGGATCGCCGTCGGCAATCCGCCTACGCTATCGGATGGCACATCGACAGCAAGGTTAGCGTCGGCTGGAATGCAGATATCGCGGCACACACCGAATGCGAACTCAAGCACCAGTTCGACCGGCTTGCCGGGATCGGCCGGCGTAACCTGAACCGGAAAAACCACCCGTTCCTTGTATCCGATCGTATCGCCGATAACATCCGTCAGCCTTTTTGGCGCCGGATAGAGCACCAGCGCCTCGGCCACGTTTTTCGATTGGGACAAGTCGAAAGCGGGCGGTACGCCGCCGGCCTCTCCAGGTACGCGCCAATAGGTTTTCCAACCAGGTTCAAGCTCGATTTCAACCCCAGCGACAACCTGAATTCCGGCCCTTCCGCTTTCCGACGGCATGCGGCCTGCAATCATCCGGACACGGTGCGCATGACCGTCGATCCATTTGGTTTCGAGCCCCGCACTCGGTGCCTCGGCCGCCGCGGGCCCCGTCATCAAGCCCCCGGCAAGAACCGCCATGACACAGGCCGTTGCGGCGAGCGCCACACCGACAATGACCTTTCTATTGGCCGAATTTCTCATTTCGCTCCTTCTCAAGAAACCTGCCGGCTCTTATAGCATTCGAACGGATCGGGTCAGATCGTGTCGTTTCGCCCAAATTGGCACCAGACCTTGATCTATATGGTTTTCCTCCGATCTCAAATCACGTGTCCATGACCACCGCGTGAGCTGAGCGGAGTATCGCGCGAAACAACACTGATCCATCTTCACAACGACCACCCCCCGGCGCTAGTTTGTTTTAATGAGCAAGAGACTTAAGTTGAGCGGTAGCGAACCCTCCTATCTCGAGGGGCAGCTGTTGATCGCCATGCCCACCATGACCGACCCTCGGTTCGCCAAGTCGGTGATCTACATGTGCGCGCATTCCAAGGAAGGCGCCATGGGGCTCATCATCAACCAGACCGCGAAGAACGTTTCCTTCCCGGATCTTCTTGACCGTTTGGAAATCTATCCAGGAGACAACCGCAACCCGTCGGGCCAAGTCGAATGTCCCGACATCCCGATCCATGTGGGCGGCCCGGTTGAAACGGGCCGCGGCTTTGTCCTGCACACGGCTGACTATTTCGTCGAGGATACGACCCTGAAGATCCGCAACGAAATCTGTCTCACCGCAACCCTCGAGATCCTGAAAGCCATGGCAACCGGAAACGGCCCTCGGCACTCCATTCTGGCGCTTGGCTATGCCGGCTGGTCACCGGGGCAGCTTGAAAGTGAAATCCAGGCGAACGGCTGGCTTAACTGCCCGGCCACCGCCGACATCGTTTTCGCGCACGGCGATGCTGAACCCGACAAGTACTCCAGGGCACTCGCCGCCCTTGGCATTGACCTGACGTTCCTTGCTTCTGACGCAGGACACGCCTGAGCGGGATCTGCGGACTATCGTCACACAAAACCGCCCGCTTGGCAGCTATCTGGACGGGCTCCTGGGTTCTGCGTCAGCTATTGTCGCGCTTCTTTGGCGGTGGCCGCACAGCCCGTCCCGCGCCGCCGCCTGAACGCTTACCCGTCGTGCCTGCCAATCGTTCCAGGCTCGCGGCGATCCCCGGCGGCAAATGGCTGTAGGCATCCTTCGCGCCGCTGGCCGGCGGCGGCAAACCACCATTGACAGGTGCCGGAGGTTCTCTGTTGCCGCGCCCGGAATGCCCGCCTGCACCGTTGCGGCCCGGCACTGCACCGATATCGCGATTGGGGCCCGGCTGTGTCGGCGGCACCTGATCCATCGGCGAATGAACCGACGATTGGCCAGCTGAACCTGTTCCCCCCTTGGAACCGTTGTCGGCAGGCGGCTGCTGCCCATTGCTGCGCGGCATCTCACCATTTGGCGGAGATCCACCTGGCTGCCGCTCGACGGTCCCCCTGACAGGATGCTCGCCAGGCTGCGATGGCTTCCTGGCCGCCGGAAACACTACGGGCCCTGGCTGCGACGGCAGCACGGGCGGCAACCGCGGTGGTGGCATCGAACCACTTTGGCCGGCCGTATGATCGGGATTCGAACCGGCACCGTTTGCAGGTGATGCCTGCGACGGTTGCGCCCTCGGTGCTGGAGTAACTGGAGGAGGAACCGGAGTTGCCGCGGGAATTGGCGGCGCGCCATTCGCCGGCGGTACGGTTGGACCGTTTGCCGGACCTCGGCCTGCTTCTTTTACGACCGAAGGAGTCGGTGCATCCGGTGCTGGTTTGCCCGATCCCGGACCTGCCGTCGAAAGCCGCACAGTTGGCTCTCTGTCGTCGATCCTTTGCAACGTCGCTCTGCCGTCCGCAGGCTTGGAGTGCACACCCGATTGAGAGCCTCCGAACGGCGGCGGCATGACCTGTTCCGGCAATTTCGCCTGCTGTTCGTCCGCCCTGTTGCTCGGCGTTTCGTTCGGCAGCGGCGGCGGCAGACCGTATCCACGAGCATCCGTGTCTTCATGCGCTGACTGTGAACGCTGCGGCCTCTCGATGGGGCGAACCGTCACATTCGGCAGGCTCGCAATAACGCGGCGCGCATCCTTGATGACATCGCCGGGACTCGAGCGCGGCGGCTTGGTGCCATTAGGCTGTTCGCCCGCCTGCGCAGGCGGCGCGGCACCATTGCGCTCCGAAGGCACCCGCACGCCGGCTTTGCCCGCGCGTCCATCATCCGACGGGTGCATCTGGGCGGCTGCGGGCTGTTCTCCCGGATCGCGACGCGGAGCCTGCCGCTTCGACGGCCCGCGCTCACCATTTCTTTGCGCAGGCTTCGTTTTCTTCGGTCTGGTTCTGAATAGTCCCGGTGCTTCGAGCTTGCGCTCGGACTTGGCAATAATGCGCACCAGATCGGCAACTTCCCCTGCCGGCATCGGTTCGCCGTAGTAAGGGCCCTGGCCGTATTCGCAACCGATGGCGCGCAGAAAAACGACATCCTCCTCGATCTCGACGCCTTCAGCCAGCACCCGCTTTCCCAGTTCGTGGGCCAACGAGGCTATCGAGCGAATCACCGCACCGCCTTCGCCTTCCCCAGCGGTCCCGGCCTGGACGATTGACTTGTCGATCTTGATCGTCCCGACCGGAAAGCGCTGCAGGTAGACCACGGACGAATAACCCGCGCCGAATTCGTCGAGCACGATTTCTGCCCCGCCCGCACTCAACAGCCGCATGATTTCGACTGCGCGTTCGGGGTTGTCCATGGCAAGGGCTTCACTCACCTCGAGCCGGATGCAGTTTGTCGGCGCAAGATCCCCATCGATGATCTGCCGCCATTCATCGATCACCCCAAGCTTGAACAACTGGCTATTCGACAGATTGATGCTGACGAACAACGGCGCTTCAGTGCGCGGCAACAGTGACTGCCATGACTTGGCCGCTCCGAGCGCCTGCCTCAACAGCATGTCGCCAACCTTGCGCACCAGATCGCTTTTCTCGGCGATCTCCATCACATAGCTGTGGCCGACAGTTTTGAGCCGGGGATGCTCCCATTGGAACTGTGCTTCGAAACCGGCGAGTTCCTCGGTCGGCAGATATACGATCGGCTGGAAATGGACTTGCAGCGCGCCTTGTTCGACCGCCTTGCGCAGTTCCAGCTCTTCTTGCGGCAGTCCCACCGATTCGTTCCGCATCGCGGGCTGGAAGATCTCGATCCGGTCGGCGCCCTTGCGCTTGGCCCGGTACATCGCGATTTCCGCGCTTTTGAGCAATTCTTCCGGCGGCGACCCGTCCCCTTCATAGACTGCGATGCCCAGCGACCCGGTCAACACCACCTCTTGTCCGGCAATGCTGATCGGCGAGCGCAACGCTCTGCGCACCCTCTCGGCGAGATCGGCCAGTTCGCGCGGTTCCTGCGCGTGCAACAGCAGCATCGCGAACTTATCGCCACCGATCCGAGCCAAGGTGTCGTCGCGGTCGAGATGACGCTTGAGCCGTCGCGCGATGGTCAACAGCAGGCTGTCTGCGACCTGTATCCCAAGGCTCGCATTGACCGCACGGAAACGGTCCAGATCGATAAAGATGATCGTTGGGCGGATATCGGCCTCGACCTTGGCCCGCTCGCTGGCGACGCTGAGCCGGTCGAGGAAGATTTCCCGGTTGGGCAACCCTGTGATCCGGCACAGAATGGCATCTTCGACGAGCCGGTCGTAGGCGAATTTCGAATCCGTAATGTCTCGCAACAACCCGACGCAGCGCACATTTCGACGGTCCGCACTGGGCACGCTTGCCGCCTCCAGTTCGAACCAACGATGCTGATTGTCCGCTCTTCGCAACCTGAACTCGACCCTGATGCGCCCGCCGGAGCGCTCCTGGATCGACCACAAGACCATCCTGAACCGGTCTCGGTCACTGGAGTGGACATGTTCGAGAAAGTCCTCGACCTTGGTCGACAGCTCTCCGTGAATCAGCCCGAGCTGGGCTTCCAGTATCGGGCTGACCTTGATCTCATCGCGCCGCGCACTCCATTCCCAAGTCGCCGCCCCGACCCCGTCAACCGCCAGCGCCCGCAGCTGCTGTTCGTCGGGGGCCGCCCCATAGGCCGGCTCCATCGAGCGGAAGGCGAATTGGGTAACCGTGAACCCGATCAGAACCACCAGCAACACGAGACCTGCGGCCAGTCCGGCAACGACGATATCCCCCGACATCCTGCCGGTCAGCGTCACCGCTGTGGCGAACACCCAGACGAGAAACAGCATCCACGTCGGGATCAGCGACATCGCACGGTCCTGGCCGCGCACCGCCAGGAACAGGATGATCGCTGCCCCCGCGCCACCTATCAGAAGAAAGGACAGCCGCGCGAAAGTCGCCGACAGCCTCGGGTCGATGACCGCAACCGCGATCAGCGCCAACTGGGCGAGTATCCAGACCCCGAACAGCATCCGCACGAGACCGTGCCCCAGCCGCAGACGCAGGAACGTGTAAAGGAAGATAACGAGACTGGCCGCAATCGACGCCTCGCCGGCCGCCCTGTAGACCGCATTGTCCTCCGGCCGCAGGTTGAACAGTTTGTGGAAGAACCCGAAATCGACGCACAGGTAGACCAGCACGCACCATGAAACGAGTGCTGCGGTCGGAAAAATCGCCTTGTGGTTCGCTGCGAAGACCGCCGTCAGGAAGATCGCCAACAGGCCGGTCAGGCCGAGCAGCGTGCCGTTGAACAACTGCCGCTCGCGCACCTTGAGCTCATAAGCCAGCGGCTGCCACAGAAAGATCCGCGAAAATCTCTCCGACGATAACTCCGCAACGAAGGTGATCGTCTGCCCCGGCTCCAGCGTGATCCGGAACACATCCGCCCGGTCGCTCTGCACCTGCTCCGGCACGAAGCCGATCGACGGTGTAACCGCCGCGATCCTGCTTGCGTCGAGGTCCGGCCAGACGCCACCCGAGCCGACATGGTTGTAGCGCTCCGCAGTCAGCCAGTGTTCGAGGTGGCGGTCGGTCCGGTTGGTCAGCGCGAACACGATCCAGTTGGGGTTCGTCCCGGGCGTCACCGCCTTGACGTCCATACGCCCGATCACCCCGTCGAGTCCGGCCGCCGTCTCGACCTGCAGGCTGTCGCCGCGGTTGTCCCAGATTTCGCCGCGGTTGGTGATCTCGATGCGGTCGGTGCGGGCATCGACGATGATCGGCTCCAGCGCCGACGCGGCGACAGGCCCCAGGATCATCAATACGATAGCGATTGCAAATGAGGCAGCCGCACGCACGAACGTCCATACCGTTACCGGTATGCCCCCAGAAGGCGCGCTGTGCGTTGAAGTCATTATCAGTCAGCCCCCTTTTCGACCTCGTCGGCCAAAAGAGCGAATCGCAAGTGATCCTGCCACGAACCGCTGATCATGAGATAGCGCCTCGCCAAACCCTCCCGCACGAATCCGGTACGCTCCAATACTCTTATCGAGGTTGTATTGGACGGCATTGAGGCTGCCTCAAGTCTATGCAGCCTCAGTTGTCCGAATGCGTGGGGGATAATTAGCCTGACGGCCTCGCTCATATACCCACGGCCGACATGAGGCGCCCCGAGCCAGTAGCCCAGCGTCGCGATCTGCATCACCCCGCGCCTGACATTCCCCAGCGTCAGTCCACCTGCCAGCTTGTCCCCGGCCGTCTCGAAGACGCCGAACGCATAGCCCAGATCGTCGCGGGCCTCTTTTTGGTAATGGCGAACCCTCTGCCGGAACGAACTGCGCCATAATTCGTCCTGCCGCCATTCGGGCTCCCAGGGCTCCAGGTGCGCGCGGCTCAAGGATCTCAGATCCGCCCAGGCCGAATAGTCGTCAAGCGTCAGCGGCCGCAGGTGGATACGCTGTCCGCGCAACACTCCGGGTCCTTCATTTGCAGCCGACGGACGCAGGAAAGCCACCTGCCGCGCCTCCTTGATCGCAAATCAGCCCGCTGCGGCCGCCCGCAGGGCCTCGCTGACACTCTGCGCATAATCCTTGGAACGCTCGCCCGCTCCGACAACCGCCGCCGTCGGCTCGCCGCAGAGCATTGAAGCCAGCAACTGACGAACGTCTTCGGCGTTGACCGCATCGACCTTGGCGACAAGTTCCTCTTTGTCGATGAGCCTGCCCCGGCAGATGAGTTGTCTAGCCATCTGTTCGGCACGCGCCGCGGAACTTTCCAGCCCCATCATCAACCCGGCCTTGAGCTGCGCCTTCGACCGGCTGACTTCCTTCTCGCTCGGTCCCTCGGCCGCAAGCCGGACGAGCTCGTCCGTGATCACCTCCAGAAGCTGCGGCGCCAGTTCCGGTGTTGTCGCCGAGTGCACCGTCATCACGCCGGTATCGCTGAGGCCGTAGACCGAGGAATAGACCGAATAGCACAACCCCCGCTTTTCGCGCACCTCCTGGAACAGCCTCGACGACATCCCCCCTCCAAGCAATCCCGACAACACCTGCGCGGCGAAATATGCGGGATCACAGTATGACGGCCCTTCGAACCCGACAATCAGATGACATTGCTCGAATGGATACGATGAACCCGCTACCCCGCCCTTGTAGAGTGCTCGCGACCCGTTCGATGGCACGCCAACATTCTTGAGCCCGCCGAACAGTTCGCCAGCCAGTTCGACGATCCGGCCATGCTCGACGGCGCCCGCCGCACTCACCACCATCCCCGGCGCCACATACCTCTCGCCGAGATAGGCCCTGAGGCCGTCCGGCGTGATCGTTTCGACGGTTTCGGGAGTTCCAAGAATCGTCCGCCCCAAAGGCTGACCGGGATAAGCCGCCTCTTGTGCCAGATCGTAGACGACATCGTCCGGACAGTCCCGGCTCGCCGCGATCTCCTGCAGAATGACGTCGCGCTCGCGTTGCAGTTCCGCTTCGTCGAATTCCGAGTACTGCAGGATGTCGCTCAGGATATCGAGCGCCATCGCTTCATCGCCCTTCAGGACGCGGGCGTAGTAGGCCGTCGTCTCGAGGCTGGTTGCCGCGTTGAGATCGCCGCCGACGCCCTCGATCTCCTCGGCGATATCTTGTGCAGATCGTCGTGCGGTCCCCTTGAACGCCATATGTTCGAGGAAATGTGCAATCCCGTTTTCCGACGCCGGATCGTGACGCGCCCCCACGCCCACCCAGGCCCCGAGCGAAGTCGTCTCCAGGTGGGCCATCTCGTGCGTGACGACCCTGAGGCCATTTGCGAGCGTGCTGACGTGTGTCGTCATTGAGATCCTTTATCCGCCAGCAATAATCGCGCGGGCATTTTCTTCCACGAACGCCTGGATTGCAGCTTCGTCGTTTTCCAGAACCGAGAACCGCTCCGTGTCGCTCATCAACGTTTGCAGCCGCGCCGGCAGTCCCGGACGCGAACCCGTAATCTCCTCGATTGCATCCGGGAACTTAGCCGGATGGGCCGTCGATAGAACCACCTGCGGCACGCTTTTGTCTTCGCCTTGCAGTGTCCGTTCGCAGGCATGGACGCCACAGGCCGTGTGCGGCTCGATGAGATAGCCCGATCCCGACAACACCTTGCGCACGCAGCCTGCGACCTCCGCTTCGCTGGCCGAAGCCGCGAGGAAGTCGCTGCCCATCGCCGCTGCCACCTTGGCGTCGAGCTCGAACCGCCGCGATTGCTTGAGGCTCTCCATCTGCCGGCGTACGCCCTCCGCATCTCGGCCCGAAGCCTCGAAAAGGTAGCGTTCGAAATTCGACGATATCTGGATATCCATCGACGGCGACGTCGTGGCGACGACGCGGCGCATCTCGTAGCCCCCCGTCGCGAGCGTCCGCGGCAGGATGTCGTTTTCGTTGGAAGCGATGACGAGCTTGTCGATCGGCAACCCCATTTTTTTGGCCGCGTAGCCTGCGAAGATGTCGCCGAAATTGCCCGTCGGCACCGAGAAGGACACGCGCCGATGCGGCGCGCCGAGTGCGGTTGCGGCCACGAAGTAATAGGTGATCTGCGCAACGATCCGCGCCCAATTGATCGAATTGACACCCGACAGCTGCACCCGGTCGCGAAAGCCGTGATTGTTGAACATCGCCTTCACCTGCGCCTGGCAGTCGTCGAAGGTGCCGCGCACCGCCACGGCGTGAACGTTCTTTTCGGTCGGCGTCGTCATCATCCGCCGCTGCACGTCCGACACCCGGCCATCGGGGTACAGGATGAAGACATCGACGTTGGAGGCCCCGCGGAACGCTTCGATCGCCGCCCCGCCGGTGTCGCCTGAGGTTGCCCCGACGATCGTCGCCTTGCTGCCGCGCTTCTGCAGGACGTGGTTCATCAGACGCGCCAGCAACTGCATGGCGACGTCCTTGAACGCCAGCGTCGGACCGTGAAAAAGTTCCAGGATGAACCGGTTGCAATCGATCTGCACGAGCGGCGTCACCGCGGCGTGCCCGAAGCTTGAATAGGCTTCGCCCGCCATATCGATGAGCGCCGCACGCCCCACCGCATTGCCGACGAACGGGTGGATCACCTCGACGGCGACTTCATGGAACGGCCGCCCGGCGAGCGATGCGATTCGGTCCGGTTCGAACGTCGGCCAATGCTCCGGTAGATAAAGTCCACCATCGCGCGCCAGTCCGGCGAGCAGTACCTCTTCAAAGTCCAGTTTCGGAGCTTGGCCCCGTGTCGAAACGTAGTCCAACGGCAAATCTCTTAAAGCTTGGCGGTGAACCCGGATCGGGTCGAAGTCTCGCACCTTACGCTGCAAACTGGCGCGGCGGACCGCAACTCTCAAACCCGGACAGATGACAACCGCGCCCGGCCTGTAACCGGTTGCGGCAGCGAAACGCTTTACGGCCCGCAAACTGGTGTTCTGGATTCACAGACGTTTGACGACCTCCACCCGGGAATCAAATGTTTGATCCAAAACACTGGCAAGTGTCAGTGTCGGGACACTAGTCGTTGCGGCATTCGACAACAAGCTGCAGTTTCAAGCAAGCCGCCCCCGATATGACCATGGACTGGCAAAATATCAGACGACCCGACGCAGCCGCGTCCAGGCAAAGGCCAGATAGACGCCAATCAGTGTCATCGCCAGCCCATACCATGTCAGCGCATACTCGAGATGGCGATTGACGACGACCAGCGAACTGACCCCACGCTTGGGCCAGGGTCCGCTGCCCGAATGCGCCTTGTCGACATCCGACAACCGCTTTTCCGGTTCTGCGACGACAAACACCGGAGCCGCCATGACACTCTCCCCGGCGGCAAATGCCGACTTCTGCATTCCCTCGAGGTCACGCCAGTACCAGACGTTAGCCTTGGCATCGTTTTGCGGCGTAAACGAGCCGGGTATCGCCGGCAATCGCGCCGTCCCGATAATCGTGACGTCCTCGTCGCCGGCCTGCCAGGTCTGCCCGTTGGCCCGCTCGCGCTCCGGGATATAGCCTCGGTTGACCCATACGACCTTGCCGCGCGCGTACGCCAACGGCTGATAGATATCGTAGCCGGGTCCAAGCCGCGGTTGTGGCGCGTAATAGAATTGCTCCTTGCCGGCAACGAACCGGCCGGTGACCCTCACGCGCTGATAATCGGCCTGTTCCGCGCCCCGCTCCCCGAGAACTTCCGCAAGCCCGATGGGGTCTCCGGCATGGCGGGCTTCGATCATCGCAATGAGGGCTTCTTTTTCTGCCTTGCGCACCAATTGCCAGCTGCCGAGCCCGATGAGTATCGCGAGGCCGAGAATGGTAAGAAGACTCGGAAGAATGAGCCCCGCCCGTTTAAATCGCCCGATCATGAGACATTCCCCGCTAGTGTTCTGGATCAAACATTTGATTCCCGGGTGGAGGTCGTCAAATGTTTGTCAATCCAGAACACAATCAAAAGGTTGCCTAGTGTTCCGGGCTGACATTCAGGTTCCCGGCAGGGAACCATATGTCAGAGTCGGAACACTAGCGGCTCAGTCTTTCGAAAGGCGGCCCTCTTCGGCCTTGTGGTAGTACTGCAGCGCGATAAGTGTCGCCTTGAGAAAGCGCAGCAACCCGACCGCCAGGATCGGCGTCACGATCCCCCACAGCACCACGTGCACCCATAGCGGCGGCCCGAACCCGAACTCGACCCACAGCGCACCGCCAAGTACCAGAAAACCGAGAATGAAGATCGCGAAGACGGCCGGTCCGTCGCCGGTATCGACGAACTTGTAGTTGAGCCCGCAAACCGAACAGCGCTCGCGCAGGTTAAGGAACGTGTGCAGCAGCGAACCCTTACCGCACCGCGGGCACTTGACCATGACACCGGCATAGATCGGCGAAACGCCCTTCGCTTGGATCTCACCGGTGTTCAGTTCTGGTTGGCTCATCGGCCTGCCTCGAATTCAATGTTTGGAATATCAAAAGAGACTGTAGGTCCAAAAAAGTCGAGGGCGGCCAATCGCCGCCCTCGACCGGTATTTCTGATGTTGAGTTAGAGACGCAGGTCAGATCCCGCCTCAGTGTCCGCCAGCCGCCGCTCCGGCACCTGCACCCCAAACGTAGATGGAAGCGAACAGGAACAGCCAGACGACGTCAACGAAGTGCCAGTACCAGGCCGCCGCCTCGAAACCGAAGTGCTGCTTCGGCGTGAAGTGGCCCTTCATCGCGCGCAGCAGGCACACGAACAGGAAGATCGTTCCGATGATGACATGCGCGCCATGAAAGCCGGTCGCCATGAAGAAGGTCGCGCCATAGATGTGGCCGGAGTAATGGAAAGCGGCGTGGCCGTATTCGTAGGCCTGCAGCACCGTGAAGAGCGCGCCAAGAACCACCGTGCAGACGAGGCCCATGATCAGCTGGCTGCGCTTGTTCTCGATCAGCGCGTGGTGCGCCCAGGTGACTGTGACGCCCGACAGAAGCAGGATCAGCGTGTTGATCAGCGGCAGCCCCCAGGGGTCGAAGGTGTGGTCGAAGCCTTCGGCCTTCTGCGGCGGCCAGTGCCCGCCGGTCAGTTCGTTGCGCGCCACCATCCCGATCGTTTCGGTCACGTTGGTCGGCTGGAACGTGCCGCTGGGAAACAGCGCCGCGTCGAAATAAGCCCAGAACCAGGCCACGAAGAACATCACTTCGGAAGCAATGAACATGATCATGCCATAGCGCAGATGCAGCTGCACGACCGGCGTATGGTCGCCCTTGTGGGCTTCCTTGACGATGTCCGCCCACCACAGCGCCGCAACGAATGCCAGCGCCGCAAAGCTGATGAGGAACATCCACGGGCCGGCGATCTCGATCCCGAACAGGTCGAGGCCGGAACCCTTGACCGAGCGCATCCAGCCGATAGCGCCGATGGCGGTTCCAAGAGCGGCAATCGAACCGACCAGAGGCCATGGGCTAGGATCGACAAGATGATAATCGTGATGTTTAGCGTGGCTGTCCGCCATTTTTATTCTCCCGTATTTCCCTCAGCGCTTGATCGTAAATCCGGTTGACGTTTCGGCCCGCCGGGATGTCAGTAATCAACGGGCAGCCTCCTATCGGATCGCCGCCACACACGTTTCTCTATCAAAATTCACCCGCCGCGATCATTTCCTGGAACCTTTGCCGCAGTTGCCGCCTGTTTACCGGCAACCGGGTAGAATGTGTAGGAAAGCGTCAACTGCGAGATGTGTGCGGTATTCGGATCTTCGGCAAAAGCCGGATCGACGAAGAAACTGACCGGCATGTCGACGCTTTCTCCCGGCTTCAACGTCTGCTCGGTAAAGCAGAAGCACTCGATCTTGTTGAAGTAGATCCCGGCAGCTTCGGGCGACACGTTGAACGTCGCGGTTCCTGTCAGCGTCTTGTCCGACACGTTGGTTGCTCGATAGTTCGCAATCCGGTTCTCACCGATCTTCATGTCGAACTTGGCTTCCACCGGCTTGAAGTCCCACGCGAGCTGCCCGGACACATTGGCGTCGAAACGCATCACGATCGACGTGTCGGTCACCCGTTCCGACGGCGCCACCGCCACCCTGGTCGTCCCGCCATATCCGGTCACCTGGCAGAACATGCGGTAGAGCGGGACTGCCGCGTACGCCATGCCGACCATCCCAGCCGCGACCGCGGCCAGCATGAAGCCGACGGCGCGATGCTTGCCACTGGAGCCTTGACTGACTGATATCGGCGTTGCCGTCATTTTCGTTCCGTGTTTCCGTCTTGGTCGGTCGGCCGTTGTTTACATCGGCCGGTTGAGAGCGTTACCGCCCAGATGCACGATCGTTGCCGCATAGAACAGCACAACAAGAACTCCCAGACCCACCGCAATCGCGATGGAACGAAGCCGCTGCCGCTTGGCCCGCTCCGCCTCCACCTTTTTTTGCTGTTCGTGACCTGCGTTGTTTGCCATGCGTCCTTTGCTCTTCAACTTGCCTGAGTATTGTCGCCGGTCCGCTGACCGGACCTGAAGGCGCCAACTTCTCTCAGGCGAATATTGCCTTGAATGCCCCAAGTGCAACGAGCCATTCGGCGATTTTCTCTCCAAGCAGCACTGCGAACAGCGCAAACAGGTAGAAGATCGAGAAAACGAACAGCTGCTTGGCGATCCGGTCGGCTTCGCGACCTTCCCGCGTTCTGTAGACCTTGAACGCAAGCCACAGGAACACCGCACCCAGCACCGACGACGTGACAAGATAGCTGATGCCGCCGAGCCCGATGAAGTAGGGCGAGATCCCGACCGGTATCAGCAGGATCGAATAGATGACGATCTGACGGCGCGTCTCGTCCGGACCCGCAACGACCGGCAGCATCGGCACGCCGACGCGCTCATAGTCCCGGCAGCGATAGAGTGCCAGCGCCCAGAAGTGCGGCGGGGTCCACATGAAGATGATGAGGAACAGGACGATGCTTTCGACCGACACCCCGCCCGTCACGGCAGCCCAGCCGATCATCGGAGGAAACGCCCCGGCGGCTCCGCCGATGACGATATTCTGCGGCGTCCGCCGCTTAAGCCACATCGTGTATATGAAAATGTAGAAGCCGATTGTCAGCGCCAGCAGACCGCCCGCAACCCAGTTGACCAGTACGCCGAGCGTCAGAACCGACGTCACCGACAGCACCGTTCCAAACGTCAATGCCTCCTCGGCAGTCACCACGCCGCGAGGGATCGGCCGCGCCGCCGTACGCGCCATATGCCGGTCGATATCGGCATCGTACCACATGTTGAGCGCGCCCGAGGCGCCAGCGCCAACCGTGATGCAAAGCAGTGCGATGAAGCCGAGCACCGGATGCAGTCCGCCCGGTGCAGCCATCATGCCGACCAACGCCGTGAACACCACAAGAGACATCACACGCGGCTTCATCAGCGCGATGAAATCACCCACGCCGGGCCCCGCCCCGTCCCGAATGCCCTGATATTGCGTCTCGATAGCCATGATCTCAGCCGACCTGTATAATCGCGTTTCGGGCACGGATCGCATCCTTGCACTCAATGCGCACCGCAGACGGGGCACACGGCCAGGACCAATTCCGGTCGTCGCCCAAGTTGATGGGCGGACACTGGCCCGCCCATTGAGTCCCGCCTCCGCCAACACTGGAGGGGTCGGGCCGCCAATTGCCATCAGCAACCGGCGGCCCCGACCGTCTTAGTGGTGATCGGTTGCCTTGATCTTCGGCAACGTCTCGTAGCAGTGGTATGGAGGCGGCGACGTCAGTGTCCACTCGAGTGTCGTGGCACCTTCACCCCACGGGTTGTTGCCGACGCGCTCGCGGCGCGACAGGGTCACGTACACACCGATGATGAAGCACACCGTGCCAAGCGCAGTGATGTAGGAACCGATCGAGGAAACCTGGTTCCAGAACGCGAAGCCGTCCGGATAGTCGACGTAGCGGCGCGGCATGCCGGCGGCACCCAGGAAGTGCTGCGGGAAGAACAGGATGTTCGCACCGATGAAGGTCAGCCAGAAGTGCAGCTTGCCCCAGAAGTCCGAATACATCTTGCCGGTGATTTTCGGGATCCAGTAGTACCAGCCCGCGAAGATCGAGAACACGGCGCCAAGCGACAGCACGTAATGGAAGTGTGCCACCACGTAGTAGGTGTCGTGCAGCGCCCGGTCGACGCCGGCATTCGCCAGCATGACACCGGTGACGCCGCCGACCGTGAACAGGAAGATGAAGCCCAGCGCCCAGATCATCGGAAGCCGGAACGAGATCGATCCGCCCCACATCGTGGCGATCCAGGAGAACACCTTCACGCCGGTGGGAACCGCGATCACCATCGTCGCGAACACGAAATAGGCCTGCGTCTCGACACTCATGCCGGACGTGTACATGTGGTGCGCCCACACGATGAACCCGACCACGCCGATGGCGACCATGGCGTAGGCCATGCCGAGATAACCGAACACCGGTTTGCGCGAGAAGGTCGACACGACCTGGCTGATGATGCCGAAGCCCGGCAGGATCAGGATGTAGACTTCCGGATGCGCGAAGAACCAGAACAGGTGCTGGTAGAGGATCGGATCGCCGCCGCCGGAAGCCGAGAAGAATGTCGTACCGAAGTTGCGGTCGGTCAGCATCATGGTGATGGCGCCGGCGAACACGGGAAGCGACAGCAGCAGCAGGAACGTCGTCACCAGGATGGACCACACGAACAGCGGCATCTTGTGGATCGTCATGCCCGGAGCGCGCATGTTGAAGATCGTGGTGATGAAGTTGATCGCACCGAGAATCGAAGAGGCACCCGCGATGTGCATCGACAGGATCGCGAAATCCATCGCCGGGCCGGGCGAACCCGTCGTTGCCAGCGGCGGATAAAGCGTCCAGCCCCCACCGACACCCATTCCGCCGCTGTCGCCTTCGACGAACAGCGAGAGCAGCAGCAGCGCGAATGCGACCGGCAGCAGCCAGAACGAAATGTTGTTCATGCGCGGGAAAGCCATGTCGGGCGCGCCGATCATCAGCGGCACGAACCAGTTGCCGAAGCCACCGATCATCGCAGGCATGACCATGAAGAAGATCATGATGATGCCGTGCGAGGTGACAAACACGTTGAACAGATGCGGGTTGTCCGCAAAGTACTGCAGCCCCGGTTGCGCCAGTTCCATGCGCATCATGACCGACAACGCACCGCCAAAGAGCCCCGCCATGATGGCGAAGATCAGATACATGGTGCCGATGTCTTTGTGGTTGGTCGAATAAAGCCAGCGCGTGACGAAGCTCGTCGGTGCGCCATTTTCGTTATACCCAGCTTGAGCCGTTGCCATAGTCCTCGTTCCCCTTGAGCCTTCAATCTGGCAGCGGAAGCCCGGCTGGCCTCCGCAGGTGTGTTTTAATTGGGTGCCTCGTCGCCCCCGCCGGTCGGTACGGGGGCGTTACGAGTTACTGCGCGGCAGTTGCGACCTTGCGAGTTTGCAGGTCCAGTTCGGCCTGCTGCAGAATCTCGTTGGCCTTGTCCTCGTCGTCGGCTTTGCGCGCTTCGACCCAGGCGTCGAAGGTTTCCTGCTTTACGACGCGGACCGCGATCGGCATGAACGCATGGTTGACGCCGCATAGCTCCGAGCACTGCCCGTAATACACGCCTTCGCGTTCAGCCTTGAACCAGACAGCCGTCAAACGGCCCGGAACCGCGTCGGTCTTGGTGCCGAATGCCGGAACGGTCCAGTTGTGCAGCACGTCGTTGGCCGTGACCAGCACGTGCACGACCTTGTTGACCGGCACCACGACGTCGTTGTCGACGGCAAGGTTGCGCGGAGCTTCAAGACCCTTTTCGATCCGCTCCTTACGACCATCGTCGTCGAGCATGTAGCTGTCGAATGCAAAACCGCCCTGATCGGGATAGGCATGCGACCAGTACCACTGGTAACCGGTTGCCTTGATCGTGAGATCGGCCTTCGGATACGAGTACTGCAGGTTCAAAAGCTTGAACGACGGCACCGCGATCACCACCAGAATGATGATCGGAATCACCGTCCAGGCGACTTCGAGCATGGTGTTGTGCGTCGTGCGCGAAGGCGTCTTGTTGCTGCTCTCTTTGAACGCGACCATCACGTACAGCAACAACACCAGAACGAAGATGGTGACGGCGATGATGATATAGTTGACCAGATCGTAGAACTCTTGGATCCCCCGCGAGACCTCCGTAACCCCGGGCTGCAACCCCAATTGCCCGTCAACGGCACGTCCGAAAACTTCCTCTGCGCCAGCCGGCATCGCGAAAAGCGCCAATGCAGCGAGGCCTGCAAGACCGGCCGATGTGATGGCCCCAAGCAGTCGCTTCCCCATTCTGTGCTCCCTAGTTTGCCCGGGTCCAGTCCAGGCCCCCGTTAGATCTCGTCACAATGTTTATCAAATTCGTCTATCGCACATCCCACGCCACGAGTCCTGACGAACAGACCCGACCCGCGACTTTTCCATGGCTGGAGGCGAGATGGCGCGCACCTGCCATTGATCAAAACCAAGGCTCGCAGCACAAGTCAACTTTCATGCGTCATATGCGCGCGATTGAATGAAACTGTGACCTCGATCAATCGATGCCGGCAGGAAACGTGCGTGCCCAGTCCTTTTTTAGCCGCTTTCCTCGCCGAACTCGGAGCCCCTGGATTTGCTGCCGTCGAGTAGCTGGTCATCGTCTCCAGCCGATCGTCGACCATGGCCGCGAGTACATTGCAGCGCGTTGATTTACGGGAAGGAAACGGAAAGTGGCGGGGATGATCGGGATCGGTCGTAAGAGGCACGGGTTCTTGCGTGTTCCAGCAAGCTTACTGGCCCTGGCCATCCTTTCCTTCGCAACGTCGGCACCCATGCAACTGCACGCGCAGGAACGCGATGGAAAAGTTCGCTCCCAGCATGGCGACTGGCAAATTGTGTGCAAGCCCCCGCCCCCCGGTGCCAGCAACGACGTTTGCGCGATCGTGCAAAGCGTCACCGCGGAAGACCGCAATAACGTCGGCCTCACCGTCTATTTCCAGAAATTTTCTGACGGAACCCAGGTTTTGCGAGTGTTCGCACCGCTCGGCGTTCTTTTACCGCCTGGGCTCGGACTCAAGATCGACGGCCAGGACGTCGGAAACGCCCCGTTTCTCCGGTGCCATTCGTTCGCCTGCTACGCGCAGGTGACGGTCGACCCGGCTTTGGTCGGGAAACTCACCACGGGACAGTCGGCGGTTTTCATTATCTTCCAGACCGAGGAAGCAGGAATCGGCATCCCGATTTCCCTGGCCGGTTTCGCAGACGCCCTGGCAAAGTTGTAGCGGTTTCGATTCGTCGCGCACGCTCGCCGACAACCAAACGCATCAACCCATGCATCTTTGCGTCCATGCGCTGGCAAGACGCCCCGGAAAAGACAGCGGCGACACCTGACTTTGGGTGTCGCCGTCTTCGAACATGAGGCTTTGTCGTCCGCGCGACCGCGACAAACATCGGTGCCGAACCTGCATCAAGAGGCTTGGCGATATTCCCCGCCATTCGGGTTGTGAGCGCCATTCAATCTGACCGCCTTTTCGGACTTCGGCTTCTTGGCCTTGGCGGGACGCTCTTTTTGAATCGCAGGCACCGCGTTTTGCTCAACCGGCGCGGAAAACAGTCCACCGATGCGGTGTGTTGTGTCCGCGCATTCCGTGAATGCGGTCTTCCAGAAATCGACATAAGCGCCAACGAACGCATCAGGCGTCCTGCTGGCGGCAAGTTGGCTTGGAAACGCCAGTGCGGCACGGGCGCGTCTGTTCGCAAGCGCCCAAATTTCGAGCTGGGACCGGGCCATCGCCTTGGCGAATGTGGCCGCCGGATCGCTCCCGGATGCCTGCGGCGCCGTCGAGTACAGGTCCGCGAGACGGTTCATGCGATCCGAACCCAAATCATTGTTATTAAAGAAGAAGTTCATCAATCTTGCCTCCATTACAACGCATCCGGCATCTTCTTTCCCTGGCCGGAGATATAAATCATTGCCGACAACCTGCAACTATGACGCAACGCAAAAATTTTTCAAATTTTTCGGGGATCGATGAACTGAATTTCCGGGCACCCCGATGACACACCGACACAGTCAAGCAAGGGGCGAATACTCTGTTTCCAGAAACCACCTGAAGTTAGTTATGGTATACGCCGGCACAACCTAGAATTGAATATGCGTAGTTATTTGACGCTTTTCATTGACTCCACTGCCGTTAACCATACCCACTATAACCGGTGAATTTGTTTACTGAGTTTATTGTTAGAGTCGTGTTGTGCGTAGCGGGAAGCGGGGCGCCGGCTGGTTGAGCGGAGGTTGCGTTCGAGGAATCGCGACCGCGTTTTTTGCGTCTGTCGCATTCGCTGTTGCCGCACCCGGCCATTCGCTCGCCAACCCTTTTGAAGACTTCGTCGCGACATTTTCCAGATCTTCGCCCCCAGAGGAAAAGACCGATCGGCATTACGAAATCTGGACCGGAGCCGATGCTTCGGACAGTGCCTGGCTGGTCTATTCCGGCACCACACTGGCGCCCTTGGGGGACATCCATCAGGACGGCTTGCGGCTTCGCTTTGTCGGAGGTTATGGGCGCTACACGTATAAATCGTTCGATATCAACACCCTGGCTGGTCAATCCTTCGCAGCGGAAGTCACCTTTGCCGACGCTCTCGTCGGCTATCTCTGGCGGCTCGACCCTCTCATCTTGAAGCTGTTTGTGGGGGCATCGTTTTCCGATCACCGAATACACCCCGGCGATTTCAACAACCGCGTCCAGGGCCCCGAAGTCGGCGTGAAGGGTCTTGCCGAATTTTGGTTCAACATCGGCGAAAAGGGATTTGCGTCTCTGAACCTTGCCTGGTCCCAGGCCCATAATACGCGTTCCGCACGTGCCCGCCTCGGCTACAAGATCACCCCGGAAATCTCACTGGGTCCCGAAATAGGCCTCAACGTCGACCGCCAGGGCGATTTCAAAATCAGCGAAGAGCATATGAAGTTCCGGACCGAACTCATGGATTACGGCCGGGTCGGCATGTTCGCCCGCTACCAGTGGTACGGCGGAGAGATTGCGGCTTCCGCCGGTCTCTTGGGCGATTTCCGCGAGGACACCTCCCCCTACGCGACCGTCAACTGGATCACGCAATTCTAGTCTGGGTGCCGCCCTCCACCACCTTGGTCACAGGTGGTGTACGGAACGCACCGACAATTGCAGAAGCCCGATTTTCAATTTTCCAGCCAAGCCGTGGTCCTGGCCAAGTGACGAAGTGCCGGTTTCCCGGTCTGGCATCGGTGTTCTATGGTTCCGACTCTGTCATATGGTTCCCTGCCGGGAACCTGAATGTCAGCCCGGAACACTAGGCAACCTTTTGATTGTGTTCTGGATTCACAAACATTTGACGACCTCCGCCCGGGAATCAAATGTTTGATCCAGAACACTAGAGATAGAAAATGATGCTACCCGCAAACCTTTCTCGGAGTCGCTCCCGCCGGTTGATCGCCATTCTCGCGGCAACCGCCCTGGCAAGCGGCTTGACGTCTGCGTTCGCTGCGGATCCCGCCCCGCTCCCGGGCAGGAACTGTGCTGCCGAATCCGTCTATGCAAGCGGCGAACCTGCCAGCTTCGAGTGGCTTGCCCGCATCAAGACCCACGCCAACTGGCGCGCAAAGGTTCGCGTTTTGCCCGGCCTCGGGGACGCTTACGCCAATTGGAAACGCGCGGAAAACACCACCGAGCGATGCTTTTCGGGCCCGGAAGGAACGGTCTGCCAATTCACCGGCATTCCTTGCCGCAAAGATTGATAATCTTCAGCCGTTGAAACCTGCGGGACAGCGCAATCGGCGGGTGCCGGGCTAGTGTTCCGACTCTGACACTTGGTGCCCAAGTGCCAGCCCGGAACACTAGTGGCCTGTCTCGCCTAAATCGGTGTGCTGGCCGCAACCGCTGACGATTTAGGCGAGACATGAAGGCCACTAGCGAAAACAATGGTTTAGTGTGGCGTTCAGCGCGCCTCAATTGACAACTCCTGTGCGGCACCAA
>JAHJSN010000101.1 GCA_018830445.1 Alphaproteobacteria bacterium
ACCGTTGCCGTTTGGGAAGCGGCCGGCGGCTCGAATTTTGGAGCCGGAGCGGCTGGTGAGTAACGGCAAGCAGGTTCGCCTCTTGAAGCTTGGACAGATCCCGCCCTTCGGCGGGATGACGTTGCGGGGGTGTCTCACCTCCAACCGTCATCCCCGCGAAGGCGGGGATCTGTCCACCGATCCGGGAGCGCCACCGTTACCGTTTGGGAAGCGGCCGGCGGGTCGAATTTTGGAGCCGGAGCGGCTGGTGAGTAACGGCAAGCGGGTTCGCCTCTTGAGGCTTGGACAGGTCCCGCCCTTCGGCGGGATGACGTTGCGGGAGTGTCTCGGCGCGCGTGGTGGCGGGTCAGGCTCGATCTACGCAACGTTTTGATCGCGCTTCCCAAGGTCGTGTGGAGCGCTTTCTAGTCCACACTTCCTTTGCTCAACACTGCGCAAGCTTGTGTTGACGGTCTAAGGTCGTGTGGAGCGCTTTCTAGTCCACACTTCCTTTGCTCAACACTGCGCAAGCTTGTGTTGACGGTCTAAGGTCGTGTGGAGCGCTTTCTAGTCCACACTTCCCAAGGTCGTGTGGAGCAGCGCCGCGACAAATTCCAAAGTGCCAGCGGACATGCTCGTGTTCTGGATCAAACATTTGATGCCCGGGTGGAGGTCGTCAAATGTTTGTGAATCCAGAACACAATCAAAAGGTTGCCTAGTGTTCCGGGCTGACATTCAGGTTCCCGGCAGGGAACCATATGTCAGAGTCGGAGCACTAGGCGGGCGTCAACACGCCGACGACGGCTCCGGTCATCAGGGTCGCAAGTGTGCCCGATACGATCGTGCGCAGGCCTAGATCGAGAAGTTCCTCGCGACGCTCCGGGACCATGGTTGTCAACCCGCCGAGCATGATCGCCAGCGAGCCGAAGTTGGCGAAGCCGCATAGCGCGTAAGTCAGAATGAGGCGCGAGCGATCGCTCAAGGCATCCGGAGGAAGCTTGGACAATTCCAGATAGGCCAGGAACTCGTTGAGGACCGTCTTGATTCCCATCAGAGACCCGGCGAGTGTCGCTTCCTGCCAGGGAATGCCGATCAGGAATACGACGGGCGCGAACACCCACCCAAGAATGCGTTCCAATGCCAGAGGTGCGCCCGCAAAGTCGGGAAAAAGCGCGAGGATCTGATTGGCGATGCTGACGAGCGCGATAAATACGATCAACAGCGCCAGGATGTTCAAATAGAGAGCCAGTCCGGCAGCCGTTCCCCGCGTGATCGCGTCCATCGCCGAATGCGAATGCACGGCTCCGAATCCGTCGACCGCAGCTTGATCTTCAACCTCGGCTCCGGGTTGCGGTGGCACCATGATCCAGGCGATCACGATCGCGGCAGGTGCTGAAATGACCGAGGCGGTCACAAGGTGCCCGGCGGCGCCGTCGAGCGTATTGCCCAGCATCCCGACATAAACCGCGAGCATTGTCCCGGCGATGGTGGCCATGCCGGTGGTCATGACCATGAACAATTCGGAGCGGGTGAGTTTGGCAAGATATGGCCGCACCAGGAGTGGTGCTTCGACCATGCCGACGAAGATGTTCGCCGCCGCCGAGACGCCAACAGCTCCACCGACCCCGAACGCCCGGCGCAACAGCCAGGAGAAGGCAGCCACCACCGTCTGCAATATGCGCCAGTGGAACAGCAACGCCGACAGGGCACTCATCAAGAGAATGATCGGCAAGGCCTGGAACGCCAGGATGAAACTGGCGCCGGGATAGCTCTCGGCAAACGGTAATGGCGCGCCTCCCAGATAGCCGAAGACGACGCCGGTTCCTGCCTTGGTCGCCTTGTCGATGCCAAGAAACAGATCGTTCAACCAGACGAATGCCTGCGCGGAGCCGGGTACCTTGAGCAGCAACAGTGCAATCGCGAATTGCAGCGCCAGCCCGGATGCAACGACCTGGAAGGGTAGAGTGCGGCGGTTCTCGCTCAAGGCCCAGGCGATCAGAGGAAGCGCCAGGAGCCCCAGCGCGCTCTGGAGTTGCAGATTCATGCCTCGCCCCGTCAATCGGATCGAACCGTCCCTTTTACTGAGACTTGTCTAATTGGATGGCCGGCGCGTGTCCATTCAAGTCCGCGCCGGGGATGTCCCATGCGTGCGCGACATCTTCTGGAAGCTGCCGTAGGTGATCGAGCGCCAAAGCCATTCGAGCGGGCCAAAGCGATAGTACTTGAGCCAGACAATGCTTGAGACGATCTCGATACCAATAACGGCGAGAAACACCCAGGTGAGTTCATAGCGTTCGAGGTAGCCGAAATAGCCAAGCCCGCAACCATAGAAGAACAACACTGATAGCACCGTCTGACCGATGTAGTTGGTGAGCGCCATGCGGCCGACCGGGGCGAGGTAAGGGGCGAGCCGTTTTATCACCCCGAAGTGGATGAGTGCTCCGAAGGTGCCGATGTGGCCGAGCGTCATCATCAGGCGGCCGATGTTGTAGGGCATCATCAAGAAGGGGTCGCGTGCCTCCGCGTTGAAGTCGACGCGCCACAGTTCGTAGCATTCAACTCCATGCAGCATCCCTCCGGCCAGATACCCCACCGCGGCAAGCACCAGATAGAACTGCAAGGAGCGTTGACCGGTGAGTATCCCAAGCTTGAAAAGCGCCATTCCGATCAGCATCATACCGCCGACGTCGTAGAAATGGTCGGTGTACATTTTGGAGGACTGCTGTTCGACAATGACGGGGATCTGCGCCAGGAAAATATCAAGGTAGCCTGAGCGGTAGGTGGTGAGGTCGGACTGGAATTCGTCGACAGTCGTGGCGCGAACCTCATCGCGATAATCCGAACCGGGATCGAGGCTCAGCTGGCGCTGCTCATCGTTGCCGAGCAGCGCCTCGTAGTTTTCGGTGAACGTGTTGAAGTCCGAAATGACGAACAGAACCATCGCGATGGCGATAAGGGTCGAAGCCTTGAAGTTGCGCACGGGAAACAGGAACATGCCAAGCAAGCCATAGGCATACAGCAGGTCCCACTGGCCGAGCAGGATGAAGGCGTGGACCAGACCGAAGGCCAGCAGCGTCAGGCAACGACGGTAGTAGCGGTCGACAACGCGGATGCCGTCTTTCGATTCGAGCTTGGCTTCGTTGAGGAAAATGAGCGTGCTGGCCCCGAACAGCAGCGAGAACAGTCCGCGCATGGCGCCTTCAACGAAAACTTCGCTGAATGCCCACAAGCCGATGTTGAGGTCGACAGCATCGCCCAGCAGCACCGGTAGCGAGTAGGCCCCATGCGGCAGGCCGAATATGACGACGTTGATCCAGAAAATGCCGATCAGCGCTATGCCGCGCAGAACATCGATTTCGACGATTCTCAGGTCAGGTGCAGAATCATTCTGCGGCCGCGGATTAGCCATGCCTGCGACTTGCCTCTGGCTCCATCCCGGCGCCTCCCAGTCCGGCACGGCACTCTCTTGCCGATTGTGCCCGAATTGGCCATGGCAGACCCGCACGATTGGAGCCCTATTTCGCGCCGGCCGAAGGACCGGCACGATGCCGGACGTCCGGCGCGTTGAATATCCCTATTCCAGACGTTGTCAATTGCGACATTCATGAAGCGGGGTGGCCTACCTGCGCGATGCACGCACCCAGAACTGCCCTTCATTGTCGAGAATCTGGACCGTTTCCCGGTAATAGGCCTCGGCGCGTTCATGGCTCGGCCCAATGCAGACCACTCCGAGCTTTCCGAATTCCGACAACGCGCCCATCAGATGGAAGGCGACCCCTTCCTGATTGGTGCCATGCCAATGCAGGCGGTTCATGGCGGCGATATCGATCAGATCGAACGGCAGCAGGCCACGGTAGAGCTCACTTTCGAGATTGTCGGAAGCGATGTAGTAGCGGGGCTCTCCGCCTGGGGTAAGGAATCTGCCCGTTTGACTGCAATAGCGACCGTCAGTCAGCGATTGCAGCATGAGGAATGGGTGCGTGGTACCGCCTTTGCGCAGATTGATTTCAATGGCGACATGGCGCCAGCCGCCCTTGCCGTCAGGAACCGACAGAAAATCGACGCTGAAGCGTCCCAATGCGCCGCGCGCGGCAAGCGCCTTGGCAACCGCCAGGCCACGCTCCTGGATATCGAGGCGATAGGCATCGTCGGCGGGGAAACGGCACCCAAGAAATATCTGTGCGTTACCGCCTCCGAGAAGCTGGTCGTGTGTCGAGATCGCCTCGACCGCCCCTGCAGGGTCGATGCGCAGCTGGGCCGATGGGGAACGCTTGTCTTCGCCTTCCATGAATTCCTCGACGATGCCACCCATGGCCTTCAGCTTTTCGGAGTAGAGGGCGAAGGTCATGCCGCTGGCTTCAAAGGACAGGTGCGGCAGGCGGGCCGCGACCCAGTCGTTCGATACTCCTGCCTGCGGTGCGCCGCGGAAATCGAACACCGCATTGCCTTCTCCCGAGAAGCCGTCGTTCAGCTTGACCACCGCGCGCTTCAGATCCGGTCGCTGATGCTTCAGGTCGCACAGCGCGCGGCAGACGTCGTCGGCGTTGGCGAGGTCTTCCATGCCGGCTGGCAGGTCGAGGCCAATTTCGCGGAACAACTTGCGGGAGCCGCTCTTGGTGCCGAGGTAATATAGCGAGGGATCGCAGCCATAGACCGGCAAGTCGAGCGCAAGGCCCAAGGCCTGTTCGAGTTCGGTCACCGTGAAACAGGCCATGTGCGCTGTGCCAGGATCGGGGATCGCCTCGCGGATGCGCTGCAGAACCCTCGGGCGTTCCAGCAGCTTTTCGGCAAGTGGCGTCGGGGATGCGTCATCGCAGGAGATCAGGGTCAGGCGGCGACGGGCATGCTGGGCGGGGATGCCCGGCAAAAGATGCAGGTAATAATCGATGATCGGTTCGGCGATCGGGGTGCTCGTCAGGTAGATGACGCGCGTGCGCGGAAAGCGCAACAGCAGCAGCATGCAGAGCTGGCGCTCCTCGTAATGGTGGACGCCGGAGATCCTGGCCAGCACTTCCTGGTCGAGCGACAGGCTCGGCACGATCACCACTGTGCGAGGGGCGTTCCGGTCATCGACGGTCGCGGCAAACGAGCGGGCGAAACCGTCCTGCAGGTCCTTCACCCGCCTGCGGTCATCCTCGGTCAGGGGCGGCAGCTTCAACATTGCATTGGTTCTCCCGCCTTTGCAGTCGGTCAGGTCGTTTCGCTGCGCTTGCCGGTCCGGTCGATCCGGTGCATCAGGTAACCCAGGCAGTCGAGCCTGACCGCACGCGGATCGCGCGTCAGCATCGCTGGAATCGCGCGCTCAGCCAAGGTGATCGCGCCGTCGTCATACGCAATATAGCTTTCCGGCACGATGTCGAAGTCGCCGCCAGGGACGACCGTCAGGCGGCGGGTCTTGTTGCCGCCGAGTCGGCCCAGGCGGGTGCCGGGTTCAAGCTCGGAGAAATTCATCAGGTCGATGTCTTCGAGGAACCGGAAATCCGCGTCACTGCCGTCGTAGCTGAAGCTTGCATCCGGCGGCACTCGCATGATGACCGCGGTTTGAAGAAGGTCGATATCGTGGCCGGGCACGGGATGCTCGGGGAATGCTGCGAGCGACAATGCAGCTTCGATGAATTCGGCGGCGTGAACGGCTGCAGCGGAGTTTCCCGGTACTCCGCATTCGACGGTGACGGCCGGGCAGACCTTGGACATCGCCGCTGATTGCACGCCGACCGGCCGGGTGAAGTAGACCACCGTACGCGAAAACAGACGGGCCAGATGCAGGCCGTTCTCGTCCAGCCGGTTGACGCAGGCGTAGTGCGGATTGTTGCCGGTGTTGTTGTGGATATCGATCGAGGCAAACGGCCGTTCTGCGGCGACAACTTCCACGACTTCGCGCATCAGGGCGGATTCGGCGGCTTCTGGGTAACGGGTGCCGGGCCAGGCGCGGTTGTAATCGGTCTGGTTGTCGAGGGTGCGGACATTGTCTTTTGCCGCCGCGATATTTCCGACCAACAGGAGCATGCGCCGCGCCAGAGGGATGCCCGCGCCAAGATGCCGGCGCAGTACGTTCTGCACCGCCGTCCAGCCGGTATCCTCGTTTCCGTGCAGGAGGACGGAAACTAACAACGGGCGGGCGTCGCGGCCTGGAATGTCAAAGATCGAGGGGCCTTCAAGGTGCTGCCACAGATCGCGGAAGGACACGTCAAGCAGCCGTTCGGGGATACCTTGAAAGCAGTGGAGCCGGAGGCCGGCACGCGTCGTTTTATGATCGGTCTCGGCCATTCGTGTTTGCTACCGTTGCAGGATTGTTGATGCTGGTGACATGCACCGGGATAATGGCCGCGTGACTTGATGCCGGTCAATGCCGGGGCGTTGTGAGAACGGTTATCGCCAGATGATTCCGAAGCGTGCTGAAATCTGGGCGTTCACCACCGAGCTGGAAACGATCCGGCTCAGTGCATTCCTGCTTTTTGCACCGCAGGTCGTGCTGGCGGTGCGGTACGGCGGACCGGGCGCGGGAGAAGCCTACGCGACGCACTGGGCATGGTGCTTCTGGGGAGCCTGGCAGTCCTTGCCGCCTTTTTATGGCGAGGCGCATTGCGGCAGCGGAGCCGGATCAGAGCGCTCGTTCGCGATGGCGTTACGATAACCGCCACGGTGCGGAGCGTGCCGACAATCCTGCAAACGATCCTTCGATACTATGTCAGTTTCGATACCGTCGTCTGTGTCGCCGACGAAGCGGCGTTGCGGATCGAAATGCCTGTGCGGGGCTGGGCACTTCGCGATGGGGCGTTAAAGCCCGGCCAGAAAGTTCTTTTCATCGCAAATCGGGACCGCAACATTGGCCTCATGTTGCGGCCCGAATACCTCGCCTATCTCGACAGGCACAGCGCCGGGCGTCTCTGGCGTCTGCTGGAGGGGACGCGCAACGCGCGGCTGTCAAGCGAAGTGCTCAACAGCTGGGTGGACATCGTGGCCGACGATCAGGCGATTGCTTCGTAGGCGTAGCCGGAGCCTTTCTTCACCACCATGCCGATGCCAGGCGGCGGCAGGTGGTAGCCGATGATCTTCGCCTTCGATGTGAAGAGCTGATCGAGAAGTTTCTTGCGGGTTGCCGCGCCGACTTCGGGGAGATGGTCGGTACCGGCGTGCCACTCGGGAAACTCGAAGGAAAGCACGGGATTGGTCAATGCGTCACCGAGCACAACGATGCTTTCGGAACCCTGTTTCAATTCGACCGAGATGTGTCCCTGGGTATGGCCGTGCGTGTCGAACACCCTGATGCCGGAAACGACTTCGTCGTCTTCCTTCACGAACTGAATGCGCTCCTCGATCGATTCAAAGCGGGCCTTGGCTCCGACGGCGAAGAACTGGCGTTCCTCCGGCAGAGACTTCATGGCGTCGGCATCCTTCCAGAAGGCGAACTCCTTTTCGGCGACATAGTAAGTTGCCTCGGGGAAGGTCAGTTCGTCGAAGTCGTTGGTTGCACCCCACAGGTGATCGGGATGGCCGTGGGTCAGGATGACCTTGGTCACGTCGCCGGGGTCGATGCCGCCGTCGCTCAGCGCCGCCTCAAGCTTTCCGGTCGTCGGCACGAAACGGGGGCCCGATCCGAAGTCGATGAGGATCAACTCGTCAGGAGTCTTCACCAGCGTTACGTTGATCGGGGAGATGTAGGTATCTCCTTTGCGGCCGGCGCGCTCGAGAACCTCCTTCCATTTCTCTTCATCGGCATTGGGGGCCCGAAGCCCCGCCGGCAGATTGATGTGGCCATCGGTGAAGGTCATCACCTCGAAGTCTCCGAGGGTAACCTTGGATGTTGCAAACACCGGATGCGGCAGGGCAGCGGCGGCCGCCAGCGCGGCGGTTCCGGCGACAAACTCACGCCGGTTGAGAGAGAAATTCTTTACGGGCATCGTTCTGTCCTCGTTGCTAGAACCGTAGTTTAATTCCGACTTCGGGCCGGTTGCAGGCGTTATTTTCTAAATTGCATTCTGCTCGCAGCCACGCGACCCGTCCGCTCGCCCCATGCCGGAGACAAATCGCGGATGTTCGATGACACCGCCTTGAATGCGCAGCAGCCTCTGAAGCCAGGCAACCGCGGGATCGGAGCCGGAGCGGGCCAGAGCTAAGCGTGCGGCGACAAACCGGCCCGTGGGAATCGATCGGTGTAGAATGTTGCAGTGCGCGGCGGAGGCTGCCTGCGAGGAGTTGTTTGACTTCGGACCGGCCAATCCAAGCCTCCCAGTATCCGCGCCACCCGATGTGAAGCCAAGGTCCGCAGACGCAAGGCGTCTTCGGGCGAGACTTCCTGCCGGAGCAGTACCGTTATCAAACGCCTTCGACGATTACCGATGTATTCGGCTTGACGCTGACGGTCTGTTTTTTCTTCAGATAGTCGCTGACAACGTCCCAGATCGCCGGGCCTTCGGTGCCTTCGTTCACGGACGCCCAGCCGGCCACGACGTAGGTCTTGGTCGGATCGACCTTTTCGCCCGATTTCAGGATCGTCATGTCGGTGATGCGCGACCCGATCGGCTTGCGGATGTCGATGCGGTAACCCATACCGCCGACACGCACCATGTCGCCGCCCTGCTGGTAGTAGGGGTCCGGATTGAACAGGTTGTCGGCGACGTCTTCGAGGATGTCGTGAAGCAGTTTGCCGGTCATCTCGGAGCGATAGGCTGCCGGATAGGTCATTGACGTCGCGTTGTGGAGCAATTCGACGGTGATGTCCTGACCAGGCAGGACCGTGGTGCCCCAGCGGAAGCCTGGTGACAAGGCGATATCGGCTTCGCGCTCTTCGAGCAGGGCGTCGCAGATGAGGTCGTCGAAGGTGCCGTTCATGTTGCCGCGCCGGTAGAGCAGCGAGTCGGTCTTGGCGAGAACGGTCGAAAGCTCCTGTTCGTAGGGCGCGCGAACCTTGTCGACGAGGGCGGTGGTTTCCTTGTGCGGCGTGATGACGTCGGAGAAGATCGGGATCAGCTTGTACTGATAGCCCTTTACCGCTCCGTCCTGGACGTCGAGGTCGATGCGGGAGAGGAATTTGCCGTGGGAGCCGGTCGCGATCAGCAAGGTCTTGCCGACGATCACCGGCTCAGGCAGGGCGTCGTGGGTATGACCGGTGAGAATCACATCGATGCCGCTGACGCGGCCGGCCATTTTGCGGTCCACGTCGAAGCCGTTGTGGGACAGCAGAACGACCAGTTCGGCACCCGCCGCGCGGGCCTCGTCGACGTTCTTCTGGACCTGCTCCTCGCGGATGCCGAAGGACAGTTCGGAGAACATCCAGCGCGGGTTGGCGACCGGGAGGTAAGGGAATGCCTGACCGATGACGGCCACCTTGACGCCGCCGGCCTCGAACATCTTGGTCGCCTCGAACGCCGGTTCCTGCCACTCGGCATTGAAGATATTGCCGCCGAGGAACGCAAACGGGAGGCTGTCGACGATCTCCTTGACGCGGTCGATGCCGTAGGTGAATTCCCAGTGCGACGTCATCGCGTCGGGCTTCAAGGAATTCATCACCTCGACCATGTCGGCGGCCTTGGTCTTATAAGAGGTGAAACTGCCCTGCCAGGTGTCGCCGCCATCGAGGAACAGCACCTTGTCGCCGCGCTCGGCGCGGATCGAGTTCAGAACCGTTGCGATGCGGTCGATGCCGCCCATGCGGCCATAGCTTTGGGCGAGCGCGAGGTAGTCTTCAGAACACAGCGCATAAGCCTCAGGGGTCCCGGGCTTGATGTTGTAGAGCTTGAGGAAATCCGCGCCCGTCACGTGCGGCGGCAGGCCCTTGACTTCGCCGACGCCGACGTTGATCGAGGGCTCGCGGAAATAGATCGGTTTGAGCTGGGCGTGAATGTCGGTGATGTGAACGAGCGAAACGTTGCCCATCGAGTTGAACTTGAGAAGGTCGTCCTCGCTCATCAGCGCCTGACCCGCAGCCAGAGCACGCCAGCTTCCCATGCCCGCCGCACCAACGATGGCGCTGGTGGCGACCGCTGCCTGGAGGAATTCACGCCGTGAGAACATGGGCAAACCTTTCTCATCGCGACAGTCGACGAGGTCGCGGTACAAGTACGGAAACGTTATCTTGTTAGGTCAAATCAAGTGCCGGTCGGTTCATGAAAAACCGCACCGGCACTCGAAGTTCGTTGCGTCAGGTCAGTTCCTCACGGCGGGCGTCTCGACCGAGAGGCCCTGGCCGCGCGAGGCGACATAGAGTTCAAGGGCGACGAACTCATCGCCGCCGACCTTGTAGGGGGTTGCACGGATGTTTGTCATGCAGCCTTTGAAACGACGGTGGGCCGAACCAAGGCCCTGCCACTTCGAGCGATACAGCGGGAAGCCGTTGATCATGCCCTGGGACAAGTGATCGGCACGGATCATCTTGCCGTAGTTGTTTTCGTGGCAATGGGCGCAAGACATGTCGAGCTGGCCGACACGGGTGTAGTAAATGTCCTTGCCCTTGTCGTGCCACGCCTTCATCGGGCCGTCGGTCTGAACGTTGACCGGCATGCCGCGGGACTTCGAACCGATGAACGCCGTCATCGACAGCATCTCATTCGATTCCCAATCCCAGGCCTTGGCCTTGAGGTTGTTCTCGCGGCAGGCGTTGATGGTCTGCTCCAGCGTCAGCGGCTTGCTGGCCTTTTCGTTCCACTTCGGCATCTGGGCGCGGACACCCTTCATGCTTTCGGAGGCGTCGTTATGGCAGGACGCGCAGGACTTGCCGGCTTCACCGTCGACCTTCGACCACAGTGCGGCACCGTCATCGACGTGGCCGAAACCCGGGTTCTGGATATCGTCGAGCTGCATTTCCTGGGTGGCTTCGTTGCGGAAGCGCCAGCCCGAGTAGACGGGGGTACCATCTGGGGCTTTCAGTTCCGTAACGTATTCCTTGCCGTCGATGACCAGCTTGTTGTCGTTTGGCCCAGCAATCGATGCCGTGGCAAGCCCTGCGACCGCAAGACCTGCGGCTAACGCAAGGCTCACGGCAGCAGAGGATGTAAATCTTGTCGCCATAGAGCGACCCTCCCTAGATTTGTGTTTTATCGCCGTTCCGGCGGGGCTGTTTTCAGCCCTCTACCTTGATTTCTTTCTCGTCGGTGTACGTTGAACCGTCGTCGTCCACCCAGGTAAATTTGAACGTGCCGCTCTCGTTTACCTTGGCGGTGAACTGGAAGTAGGGGTTCGCGGACACCGCAGGGCTAATGTCGGTGGTGAACACCGGTTTGCCGTTAAATTCGGCGGTGAACTTGTTGATGATCTTCTTGGGGATCAGTTCACCATTCTTGTCCTTGCGGAAGCCTGATTCCATCGTGTGGTTGATCAGGGTCTTGATGGTGATCACCTCGCCGGCCTTGGCCGTCTTGGGTACTTTCACGCGCGGTTTTGCGTCAGCCATTGATATTTGTCCTCTTTGAATTCCGCTCTGAGCTCGTGGCCGGGCTAGTGTGGCGTCGCGCCTTAATTGACCTGTTGGTGCCGCACAGGAGTTGTCAATTGAGGCGCGCTGAACGCCACACTAAGCCATTGTTTTCGCTAGTGGCCTTCATGTCTCGCCTAAATCGTCAGCGGTTGCGGCC
>JAHJSN010000102.1 GCA_018830445.1 Alphaproteobacteria bacterium
CTAGTGGCCTGTCTCGCCTAAATCGCTGTACTGGCCGCAACCCCTGACGATTTAGGCGAGACATAAAGGCCACTAGCAGAGTCAATGGTTTAGTGGGGCGTTTATCGCGCCTTAATTGACACGGAACGTGCCGCACCAACTGGTCAATTAAGGCGCGACGCCCCACTAGTTTAGCTCACCTAACGTCTGGTCCCCACTTGCGGCTTGGCTCGTTGCCAAACGTTTGCTGCAAAAGCTACACTAGGATCATAGTGTTGCTCGTGTTCCCCGGGAATAATCAAGCAGCCTACGGCCAATGCCAGGTTACAGGCAACCGGTGACCGTTGTCCCGCACTTCACATAATTACCGATTGCTTCCCATTCGCAACAAGGCACGGCCTTGTCGCAGATCCATACCGTCCGTTCGCCATCGGAAAATTTGTACTTGCAGACTTTTTCGTTTGCCTTGAGCGATCGCGTCGGCTTCGGCCAGCCCGACTTGGATCGCGCTTCGCCGTCGGCGGCGGCAAGCACCGCAGGTGCGCTCAGCGACAAGGCGAGCATCGACGCCGCCGTCACCTTCATGAATGTTTTGAACATCTTTTCCGGATCCTCAAATTACGCATTGCACACACACCATACTGCAATGCAAGACGCCCCGGCGCTATGGCCTGGGAGACGCACTGGAAAAGTATTTTGGTTTTCCTGAAACAAGCCACCACGACACGGAACCTGCCAGCGGCGGCGGCGGCGTTCGCGGCCTATTCGTCGAGCAGCCGCTCCACCTCCGCGACGAGATCCTTCAGATGGAATGGCTTTGAAAGGACCCGAGCCTCGCTCGGTGCCTCGGAGGCATTGTTCAATGTCACGGCCGCAAACCCCGTAATAAACATGATCTTGAGATCCGGATCGATCTCGCTGGCCCGCCGCGCCAGCTCGATTCCGTCCATGCGCGGCATTACGATATCGGTCAGCAGCAACGAAAACGGCTCTTCCTTCAGCCGCTCCAGCGCATCCGCCCCGTTGTTGTAGGACACGACGTCATAACCGGCGCGAATCAGGGCGCGCTCGAGGAACCCACGCATCGATTCGTCGTCTTCAGCGAGAATAATGCGGTGCATGGCAAGCTGTGTTTGATTGAGTGTCATGGTTCCAAGCGTAGAGTTCTACCGGTTTAAGACAAACGATCGATACGCGAGGCGGAAATCTTCTGCCTATTTGCACCTTTGATCGTCCGATGGGGCACATCGTTGCCAACTGCCTTCAACTCCCGTGCCACCAACATCCAAGCGCTCCAACAGTCCCACTGCCAGGCGACCAGGTGTCAGGCAATCCGGCACTTCCCGGCAGCAACTGTAACCTTGTCCTCCCAACTTGGCGCGAGTTTGGTAAAGGTAAGGTTGAGAACGTCCAAGATTGGCACATCAAATTTTGTTCCATCCCGGTTTGGTCTGCCTTGAACGGACCTCGATCCGGGTGGCGTCTTGCCCCGCTGGCCAACATCGATGGTGATACCCCATCGGCCCCTGCTTCTTGCTGTGGACATAACACTGATCGCTTGGCAGATTGAAATGACCGCCGACAACAGCCCTGGCGGTTTCCAGCAAACCGAACCCGACAGAACAAGGAACTGACGTCGAAATGCCCGACCGGGAAATTGCCGCGATCCGGGCCGAGCTGTCGCCGGCCTTTCTGATTGACGAGCCCGAGCGCTGCACGACGCCGCTGGTGTTCTGTTCACCGCATTCGGGACGCATCTACCCAGAGCACTTCCTCGCCCAGTCGCGGCTCGATCCGCACACCTTGCGAAAATCCGAAGATTGCTACATCGACGTCCTCTTCGGTTCAGCCCCCGCCTACGGAGCACCGCTCATCTCGGCGCTCTTTCCCAGGGCCTTTCTCGACGTCAATCGCGAACCCTACGAACTTGATCCGGGTTTGATTGAAGCCCCCCTCCCCGATTACGCCAACTCGAAATCCGCCCGTGTTATCGGCGGGCTTGGAACCATCGCCCGCATTGTCGGCGATGGTGCCGAGATCTACACCCATCCCTTACCCCTCGAAGCCGCACTCGCCCGCATCGAAGGACTCTACCTACCCTTTCACGCGGCATTGGCAGGCTTGCTTGCAAGGAGTTATCGCGACTTCGGCAGCGCCATATTGCTCGACTGCCACTCGATGCCCTCGAACTCCATGGCTGCCACAGGCCAGCGTTCACGCCCCGACATCGTTCTCGGCGACCGCTTCGGCACGAGTTGCGGTAGAGAAGTTATTGAAATGGTGCAGCATGCGTTCCAGGCACTGGGCTATAACGTTCAGATCAACAGACCCTATGCCGGCGGGTACATAACCGAGCACTACGGCCGACCGCTGATCGGCATCGAGGCCCTGCAGATAGAAATCAACCGCGGCCTTTATCTCAATGAAACGAGCCTCGAAACGTCATCAGGTTTTTCCGCACTGCAATCCGACCTCGACAAGGTCA
Source organism: Alphaproteobacteria bacterium (assembly GCA_018830445.1). Lineage (GTDB taxonomy): Bacteria > Pseudomonadota > Alphaproteobacteria > Rhizobiales > Hyphomicrobiaceae > Filomicrobium. The sequence goes on from JAHJSN010000102.1 coordinate 2,465, forward strand.
TCGCCCACCTCATCGAAACGCTCTCCGACCTCGCTCAGAGACCTGCAGCAGCCGAATAGCTCAAACAGGTAGGCCCGCAAAATTCTCGCAGCCGCGCCGCCGCCACTGAGGCTCACACCCCAGAAATGCGCGATCGGGTAGGAGGCGGGATTGCTCCCGCCGTCCTCCCACACCACCGTACGTGCGGTTCCGCATACGGCGGTTCATGATACGCGATTGAGGCGACGGTACTCCATCATCAATGACGGCAGACCGAGATTTGCGAAGAAG